>NZ_JBYSZM010000034.1:85009-89292 GCF_058787155.1 Sphingobium sp. FW305-3-2-15-F-TSA7
CGGGCGTCCCAGCTGCCGGTGATCGTGCCGTTGTTGACGACGATGCCGCCGCCGTCGGATCCGACGCCCGAACCGTTGCGGCCGATGATCGTCGCGCCCGCCGCATTGGTCACGTCGACATCGACGTCGCTGGTGATGCCGTGGCGCAGGCCGGAGATCACGCCGCCCGTCTGGTTGATCACCTTGCCCGATTTGCCCTGCCAGTCGACACCGTCATAATTGTTGTTGGCCGGGCCGTCCGAATAGATCAGCCCGGCATTGGTGACGACCGCGCCCTGGCCGGGCCGGATCGCGTCCTGGCCGACCGAGCGCAGTTCGGCGCCGGCATGGTTGTTGATGACGATCGTCGCGGCATTGGTCGCGACCGCATCGAAATCGAGCGCCTGCCCCGCCGTGGTCGTGCGGATGATGCCGTAATTCTCGACGGTGATCGTGCCGCCCGTTGGATTGACGTTGATGCGGAATGCGTCGTCGGCGCTTTCGATCACCGCGCCGGCATTGTTGGTGAGCGCGATCGAGCGGACATTGCCGTCGCCCGACGCGTTGATCGCGCGACCACTGGCATTGGCGCTGCGGATCGTGCCCGAATTGGTGATGACCAGGCCGGTCGAGGCATTGTTCCAGTTGATCGCCGGATTGGTCGTGGTCTGCAGCGTGCCGCCCGCCTGAACGGTGATGCTGTCGGTGCCCGCGACGGTCTTCTGCACCGTGTCGGTCGTGCCGCCGGGGACGACATGATGGGTCTGCGCCGCGACGGGCATCGCCGCCACCATCATCGAGGTCAGCACTCCAGCCGCAAGCGCGATCCGGCTCGTTTCGACACGCAATTTCATGATCACCCCCTGTTTCGGAAAATCCGATTCGCGTGGCGATAGGGGCGCTGCTTGATTCTTTTGTGACAGCTATGACGGTTCCGTGACAACCGCCGTCGTGCCGCCTCATCACGGCTCTGCCCCGGGCGGACAATCTTGAGACATGCGGGTTCGGCGGCTCGCTGAAGTTATCGGGTTCACGCGAAGACGCGAAGGAGAAGATGGGGCGAAAGAGGCCCATTGCCTGGGACAAGCGATCCTCCGCGTCTCCGCGTCTCCGCGTGAACCTGTTGGTCTGGGACATTTGCCGAACTGGAATGATTCACGCGGAGCAGCGGAGACGCGGAGGGGAGGGTTGCGGCAGGCCCGGATCCTGTCTCGACAACAGGGTGACGGGCTCATCCCAAGGAATTGTCTGGCTTACGCCAACCTTCGCCAGGAAAATCCCGGATACCAATGGGCTTTCGCCGGAATGATGGGGTGAGAGGGCCGAGGCGGCGTTGAAAATCGAGGTGCCTTGACAGCGGGTCGTTACCGATCAATACTTCACTATATGGTGAAGCTTCCAGAATCAGCCCTTGATCGCGTCTTCGCGGCGCTTGTCGATCCGACGCGGCGCGCGATCCTGGCGCGGCTCGAACGCGAGGACAGCGTTTCGATCAGCGAACTGGCCCGCCCGTTCGCGATCAAGCTGCCGGCGGTGATGAAGCATCTCGACGTGCTCGGCGATGCCGGGCTGATCACGCGATCGAAGGCCGGGCGCACCGTCGCGGTGCGGCTGGCGCCCGAGCCGATGGAGGAAGCGATGAACTGGCTTCGCAAATATGAACGCTTCTGGTCGGCGAGCCTCGACCGCCTGGCCGCCTATGCGGAAACCGAGGAAGCAAAGCGGCAGGCGAAAGGCGAATGACCAGCCTGACCATCGTCCGCCGGATCGCGGCGCGGCCGGCGATCCTGTTCGATGCGCTCACCACGCCCGAAGGCATTGCCTGCTGGTGGGGACCGGACGACGGCCCCGTGTTGCTGGCGGAAACCGATATCCGCGTCAGCGGCCGTTTCCGGGTACGCTTCCGCATGCTCGACGGCAGCGAGCATGAAAGCAGCGGCGAATATCTGGAGGTCGAGAGGCCCGTCCGGCTGGTGATGAGCTGGCGTTGGACGGACGGCGGCGAACCCGAGGAAGCCGAAGCGGAATCGCGCATCGAGATCGCGCTGCGCCCGATCGACATCGGCACCGAACTGACCTTCACCCATGCCCGGCTGAAAAACGAGGCCTCGCGGATCAGCCATGAAGAAGGCTGGAGCGGCGGACTCGACAAGCTGGTCCGGCATTTCGCGCTTAGAGCAGGCTGCGCGACACCTGCATCGCGCAGCCTGCTCTAGATGTTTGTTGTCGCATCGTTGTTGCGGAAAACCGGTTCCCACCCCCGCCTCCGCGGGGGCAGGCTTTTTCCGCACGATGCTCTAGCCGAGGAGACGGATCATGACACATGATGTGGTTTCGCGCGCCGAATGGATCGACGCGTCACGCGCGCTGCTCGCCGAGGAAAAGGCGTGGACGCGCGAGCGCGACCGGCTCTCGCAAAAGCGGCGTGCCCTGCCCTGGGTCCGCGTGGAGACGGACTATATGTTCGAGGGCGCCGATGGCCCGGTCTCGCTGGCCGAGCTGTTCGACGGCCGATCGCAGCTGATCGTCTATCATTTCATGTTCGGTCCCGATTGGGACGAGGGCTGTGTCGGCTGCTCGCTGCTGTGCGATCAGGTCGATGGCGCGCGCCAGCATTTCGAGCATAAGGATGTCAGCTGGGTCGCTGTGTCGCGTGGCCCGATCGATCGGCTGGAAGCCTATCGCAAACGGATGGGCTGGCGCTTTCGCTGGGTATCGTCGGCGGGCAGCGACTTTAATCGCGACTATCACGTCTCCTTTCCCGAAGAGGCGCGCCGCGACGGCATCTTCTATAATTTCGAGACGCAGCCCGATCCCGAAATCGACGAACTCTCCGGCGTCAGCGTCTTCGTGCGTGCCGAGGACGGGGCGATCCATCACAGCTATTCCAGCTATGGCCGGGGCGGCGAGATCGTGCTGTCGCTCTATGGCTGGCTCGACATGGTGCCAAAGGGTCGCGACGAGACCGAGAACGGCAATCTCAGCGGCTGGGTGAAGCGCCATGACCGCTATGATCGCGAAGAGGATCGGCCATGCTGTGCTGCGGCGTCCTGACCCTGCTCGCGGCCTTATACGCGATCTCGAAGATGCTGACGCATCCTCGATCGGTTCGCTCAAGCGCCGCGCGGGCTGATACCAAGTCTCGATGTCAAGCTCATCAAGACTTGGTATTAACCATCGGTTTCAGACGATGGCTGCGCGCGGCGCCCCGCTCCCTGCTCGTGGCCGGTGGCGGCGCGCTGCTTGCCGTGCCGATGCTGGCGCTCGCGACCACCGAAAGCTCGGCACCGATGAGCCGGGCCGATGTGCCCGACCGTGCGATCCATTCATGGTGCGGCCGGCCACTTCAATGAGATCCAGGGAGAATCACGGATGATCACGCTCTACGCCTTTCGCTGGGTGCCCGATTTCGCAAAGGGCTATGTCCGCGACCTGCGCGTGCGTTGGGCGCTGGAAGAGGCCGGCCTCCCCTATCGGGAACGGCTGATCGGGCTGGATGAGAAGACATCCCCCGACTATCTCGCGATCCAGCCCTTCGGCCAGGTGCCCGCGATCGAGGAGGATGGCGCGCTGCTGTTCGAATCCGGCGCAATCGTGCTCGAAATCGCGCGCCGATCGGACGCGTTGATGCCGGCCGATCCGGCGGGCCGCGCGCGCACCGAAGCCTGGATGTTCGCGGCGCTCAATTCGGTCGAGCCGGCAATCTCCAACCTGGCCGATATCGACATCTTCGCGGAAGGCGAGGCCTGGGCGATCGCGCGCCGGCCCGCCGTGGTCGAGATGGTCGAGGAGAAGCTGACGCTGCTCGAGGGCTGGCTGGGCGACCGCGACCATCTGGAGGGCCGGTTCGGCGCAGGCGACCTGCTGATGACGACGGTGCTGCGCGACCTGGAGCATACCGACCTGGTCGAGCGCCGCCCCAGGCTCTCCGCCTATCGCGACCGTTGCATGGCGCGCCCCGCCTTTGCCAAGGCGCTGGCGGATCAGTTGCGGTCGTTCGAGGGCAATGAGCCGGACGATACGCCGGAAGGCTGACCTCGGGCCCAGCGTCTGATCCAGCTAGATCAACTCATCTTGTCATTCCCGCGCACGCGCACTGGTGTCCGGGATTTTTGGGCAGGATTGGTCGCGAGCGCCGCAATTGCGATGATCGCAGCCGAAACGTCGATGTTGAAACAGGATTTGAATCTCTCGCGGCCATGGCCTCGAACCAAGCGGCTGCCACCTCAACTCCGTTTGTCCCGAGCGAAGTCGAGGGAGCCGTCCGAGCGAAGCCGAGGACCAACTGCGCCATCAGCCTCGGC
>NZ_JBYSZM010000035.1:0-83298 GCF_058787155.1 Sphingobium sp. FW305-3-2-15-F-TSA7
AAGTTGAAGATCACCGAGCCGAGAAGGCTGTGCGAGCGGAAGCGCGTCTGCACGTCACGGCCCAGACGATCGACCAGATCGACATTGTTGACGTTGAAGAAGCGATACTTCAGGCCAACGTCGATATTGTCGGTCAGCGGAGCGCGAACGCCCGCGATCGCCTGCCAGGCAAAGCCCGTATCCGAGTCATTCAGGAAGCCAGGACCAGTCGAATTGATCGAATAGTTGTCAGCCTTCACGCGAGCGACACCCGCACCGGCACCGATGAAGCCCTGCAGGCCGTCATCTTCGCCGAAATCGAGCATGCCGTTGACCATGAAGCTCAGAGCGGTCGTCTTGCCGCCGGCATAGTCATAGGTGCCCGACGGCGAAGCCGCGCTTCCCGGACCGAACGGGGTCGGAACGCTCGACGTGTAACCATCGACGCTTGCGCTCTTGTAGCCGACCTCGGCTTCAACGCGGAAGCCGCCGAAATCATAACCGATGATCGCATCGAAGTCATAACCATAGTCATGATCAACCCGAGCGGCATCTTTCTTGGCGCCGATGTCGAGATCGAGATCTTCGACAATCATCGCGCCGCCCTCAACTCCGATGTACCAAGCATCGTCGCGGGCGAGAGCCGGCGATGCGAGGGCCGTGGAGGCAAGTGCCATCGCCATGGCGACTTTCCGCATAGGTATTCCCCTTTCTTGTTTGTCACTTAGGACAGCAAAAACTCACTACCCAATGCCATGTTTCCACGCAAGCGAAACAATTGGGTTAGGTGTGGCCAAAAAGCCGCACATCCCCCGCATCGGACACGCGCAAAACCATGGAAAGCTTGGAAGGTTCCAGCATATTGCCGCTGAAGTTGAAATAAATTGGCGCAATGCAGCAACTGATCCGCTCTGCGCTCCACACAGGAAACCTGCCCGGACCGGTTCGTTGCCAGATCGGGACAAAGTCCATGCGGGATTAGCCTATGTGGTGACAGTGCCCCTACCCCGCCCGGGAAATCCGGCGGGGCCACTGGCCACTATATCGGAACTCAGGATGCGACTGGATCGCGTATGAGGTAGGATCGTTCCCGCCCGACCCAATGCGCGAAGCTGGGCCGCGACAGGATCGCGTCGAGATAGGCGGCCGTGCGCGGATATACCGCCGGATCAGGCCGGACATCGATATGCTCCATATTCGCGAACGGGCTCGCGACCGCCAGGTCGGCAAGCGTCAACCGGTCCTCGACCAGGAATCCCGACTCCGGAATCGTCCGTTCGAGATAATCGAGGATCGGCGGCAGTTCGTCGCGCTCGGCCGCATCGGCAACGGCAAGATCGCCGGGCCGCCCCAGAAAGCGCGGCAGCACCACGCGGTTGAAGAACATCTTGCCGCCGCACCCCATGACGATCGTATCGCCGAACTCGTCATACCAGATGGTCCGGGCCCGTGCCCTGGGCGCGATCGGGATCAGATTGGGTTCGGGATATTTGGCCTCGAGATAAGCGATGATCGCGCTCGAATCGCAAATGGTGAAATCGTCGTCCGCCCCTGATTCCGATGCGGGGTCGCGCAACGCGGGCATTTTGCGAAACGGGCTCGCCTCTTCGAATTCTTCGCCGCCCTGCCCCATGCCGCCGGGCTTCAGTTCGAGCGCGATACCCTTTTCGGCCGCATAGGCGAGAACCTTGCGGACGAAAGGCGACAAGGATGCACCGTAGAGAATCATGGGAGCGGACTCCTGTTCGTGATCAAGATCCGCGATCGTGCCATTCTGCGTTGCAAACTGCAACGCAACGCCTGCGTTCCGCGCACTGGCGGTCCCGGCTATCATGCCGCCATGCTCCGCATCTGCATCCTTTCGCCCGATTCCGGCCATCGCGACTATGCGCCGATGTGGCCGACTCAGGCCCGGATCCTCACCGGGGCGCTTGCCCTGGCGGGAATCGCGCCCGACTTCGTGCCATGGACAGACGAGGGTGGAGCCGCGGCGCAGCTATCACGCTACCATCTGGTCATGCCGTTGCTGGCCTGGGGTTATCACGATGCGCCCGAGCACTGGTGCGAGGCGGTCGACAGTTGGGAAGGCAATGACGTCCACCTTGCCAATCCGCCGGACATCCTGCGCTGGAATCATGACAAATCCTATCTGATCTCGCTCGCCGGCCACGGCGCCCATATCGTTCCCTCGCTGCAGACCGATCGTGCGACACCCGCCGATCTCGATCTGGCCCGGTCGCGCTTCGGCAATGTCGAGATCATCGCCAAACCCGCGATCTCGGCGAGCGCGCGCGGAATCGTCCGGATCCTGCCCGGTGAGGATCTGCCCGAAGCGGTAGCGGGGCACCGGATGCTCTTCCAGCCGATGCAGTCCAGCATTGCGGACGAAGGCGAATATTCGCTGTTCTGGTTCGCCGGCCGCTACAGCCACGCGGTGGTCAAGCGCCCCCGTGCGGGGGATTTCCGCGTCCAGACACAATATGGTGGCCGCGACATCGCGGTCGCTCCGCCCGCCACCGCGCTCGCAACCGCCACGACCGCGCTCGCGCTGATCGACGCCCCGCTCCTCTATGCGCGAGTGGATCTTGTCGGCGACGGCATAGGGGGTCATGCGTTGATGGAGATCGAACTGATCGAGCCGCAGCTGTTTCTCGATCAGGCGCCCGATGGCGGCCGCATGTTCGCCGAAACGGTTCGTACTGTGGCGATGCGAAACGCAACGCTCGACACGCGATGAAACCAAAAACCCTTGCTACGAGAGCAATATTGTAGAAGAAAAGAAACCGGAACGGTTAGGGTCCGGACCCTATGGTCGGGTGGAACTGATGATCACCGCAATTCGCGAAGTTCGACGCGCGAAGAGGTTGACGCTCGCCGACGTGGCGGCGCGCTGCGTTCCTCCGACGACGGCACAGACCATCGGACGGCTTGAAACGGGCACACGCACGGTCTCCGTTGCCTGGCTCAATCGCATCGCCGCCGCGCTCGGCGTTACCGCATCCGACCTGGTTCGGCTCCCGGAGCGCAGCGACCTGACGGTTGCGGCGGTGCTGGGCCCGGACGGCGTTCACGCCCCACGCCATGAAACCAGCGTCGCACCACCCACCGCCTCCACCGATCATGTCGCCGTGATCGTCGAAGCCGGAATCGGTGATTATCGCGCCGGTGATGAAATCTGGTGCGAAAAGCTGGCGCCCGACGCGTTCGGCACCGCACTCAATCGCGACATACTCGCCCCCCGCCCTGCCGGCCGCTTCCTGTTCGGACGTTTGATCGGACGCGACGATGGCCGGCTCCATATCCTGCCGCTCGGTGCCGGCGCGCGGCAGCAGGTGATTGCCGACCCCGGCTGGATCGCCATAGCCGTTCGGCTTGTCCGCACGATTTAATATCGGCTCCTCCAGGCAGTCGATGGCGGAGACAGACTTTCGTCCGCGAAATCCATTAAGAGAAACTTTTGAGCATCGGCTGCGTTTGTGCCCCGATGAAAAGCGCCGATCGATTACGCATCAAGGGACTTGCCGGTCAGAGCCTGGCCTTTTTTCGCGCGGCAAAGATCGGCGATTGTGGTCGCGATCGCTCCGACATGGTCGACGCGGCAACCGGGACCGGGCCATTGAGTCAACGCAAACGCTGGACCTGATGGGCGTCACATTACGCGGCGTTCCAGATGCCGACTCGCCATTGCAGGTTAAGCAATGGTAACCGTCCAGAATGGAGCGGGACTTCGACAGATTGACCGAGCCGCAGCGCATATGCCTGCGCAAGGTACTGTCTCGCCGCAACTCCAAGGAAATCGCGCTCGAACTGGGCATATCGCACCACACCGTCGACAAAAGGCTCGAACGGGCGATCCGTACATTGGGCGCCGGTACGCGCTTCGAGGCCGCCCGGCTGCTCGCCGAGCATGAAGGCGTGACATACGAACGGCTCGTATCCGAACCAATCGACATTGATCGCGTCGCAATATCCGACAGTTTCCACCCGTCAATCAACGAACGGGTCGAGACGGAACAGCCGGAGCGAAACATGATGCGGGAGGACCGCCAACCTTTCCAGGTTGGGTTCGACCGCCCCAGTGGCTCCTACCGTCTGCCGATCCGCATGGGACGGGGGACGATCAATGACCTGACGGTGAAGCAGCGGCTGGGCTGGATGCTTGCGCTTCCCCTGGCCTTCGCAATGGCGTTCGGAATGCTCGCCATCGGTCTGAGGACCTTGCTCGAACTGGCACAGGCCATCGTTCGGGTCATTCGCTGAAATTTCCAGACAATCCAATGCCGCGCAATGCGATTGCGCGCAGGAGACGCTTCATGACTCAAGCACCCAACAAGCAGCTTTCCGCCGCGATGAAAGTGGCCGAAGGACTCGTCCGGTTCGAGCGCCTGATCGACCAGGTGGTCACGGCCGGCGCCGATTTGACAGCCGCCCTTCCCCGAGCCCGCGCCGACGCCAATTTCCCGGCGGTCGTCGGACAGCATGCGCTCGACTCGATGGGTGAGGCGATGAACGCGGCGATCGCGACGCGACGCCATGCCGTCGCCGCGCATCGCCATCTCGACAAGGTTCGCGAAGCGGCCGGCCTGCCCATCGTCTCATGGGGCGATGAAGGTCCGAAGCCCGGCCTTGGGCAAGGCGGCGGCTGACCATAGCGACTGCATCACACCCTTGACCGGGCCGGCGGAAACTGGTCGGGTCAAGGGATGTCGCATATCGTGCTGTTCAACAGCCTCCTGGTCCTGTGCTGCGGCTACGCCCTATGGCGCGGCGGCATGCCCGAACGGATCGTCGCCGCAATCTTCCTGTGCGCGGGGCCGGCAACCTATGTCGCGCTCTGGGCGCAGCCGGAAAGTGCCTATCAGAATGTCGAGATGACGGTGCTCCTCATCGACACGGCAATGCTGATCGGCCTTACCGCACTTGCGAGCACGGCAAACAGATATTGGCCGATATGGGTAGCGAGCCTTCAGACGATCATCGTCGCGGTTCATGGCGTGAAGGCATTCGATCCGACGCTGGTGGCGTGGACCTATGCCGTGGCGAGCGGGAAGCTTGCCTATCCGCAGCTTGCACTGCTTGCGCTGGGGACCTGGCGGCATCACAGGCGGCGGAGCGAGACCGGGGTCGACAGCTCCTGGATCGGATCCTGGCGACTGTCGTCGGCGAAACCTCCGCAGAGACGGCCGACCGACTGATCGCCGCGTTCGGGTCGCTCTCCGCGGTGCTTGCCGCCGACCGGTCGGCGCTGTTGAGCACGACGGAGAATGACGCGGTCGCCGGCCATGTCGCACTGCTGCGGGAAGCGATGATCCATGCACTGAAGGCGGATGCCTTCACCCAGCCGATCCTCTCCAGTTCCGCGGCGGTCGTCGATTATTTGACCGCAGTGCTCGCGCATGAGCCCGTCGAGCAGATCAGGATCCTGTTTCTCAACACCGGAAACCGGCTGATCCGCGACGAGGTGATGTGGCGTGGCTGCGTCGACACCGCGCCCGTCTATCCGCGTGAAGTGATGCGGCGCGCGCTCGATCTCGGCGCGGTCTCGCTGATCCTGGTCCACAATCACCCATCCGGCGACCCCAAGCCCAGCCTGACCGATATCCGCACGACGGACGACCTGCGCCAGGCCGGTGCGCCACTGGGCGTGGCGCTGCTCGACCATCTGGTGATCGCGCGCGCCGGCTATGTCAGCTTCAAGGCGCAGGGGCTGCTGGCATGACGATCAACGGTCGCGTTGTCCAAGCCGGCCGACTTCGGACATCATCCAAAATGGATCAGATCGCCGGCGTCACGACCTTGCGCCCGGCCGATATTCGTCACATCGTATCGCCAAGCGCTGCCTGACGGCAGGGCTTAAAAGGGGGAAAAACTGAAGTCCCACCTACGGCGCTGCTTTGCGGCGCCGTGTTTCTGTGAAGCACATCCCCGAACCAAATCGACGCGGCTATGCCATGACCACGGGCAGATCGCGCTCCAGATAGCCCGCCACCTGCACGCCCGCAGGCAGGCGGCGCCGGTACCGGCGATCACGAGGGACAAGGCGCCCGCGAGCATCGCCGTACGGCAGTGATGGCCGTCCCGCTTTTACCGTGGTCCCCAACACCGTTATTGCAAATCCAGATCTTCGGGAGCGATTCTCGCGCCCATTTTTTTCTGCTGCAACGCACAAAACCCTTGAAACCACGGGCGCGCTTGTCCATGCTGGTCAGATGCCAAGCAAAATACTGCTGGAAGCGATCGCTCTGAGAAAGAGCGTGATCGCTCGCTACAATCGCGGCACCGTCAGGCTCGCGCCGCATATCCTCTACACGCGTCACGGCGAGCTGCACATCGACGCCGTCACGCTGGAGCGCGACGGCCAGCCGCCGCGCGAGGCCAAGCTCGGGACGTTCAAGCTTACCGGGCTGACCGAAATTGCGCTTGACGGGGGCTCGTTCGAGCCATTTGCCGAGTTCGATGCGGCGACGCCGCGCTATGATGGCGCAACCTTGTTCGCGATCGAGATCCCTACCGCGGCCTAGCCCAATACAGCTTTGTGATTGTGTAATATTCCAGGCCGAAGCCTAGCCGCCGCGTAACTTGGTAGCCTTCGCAGCTGCGCCCTTCCTTACCTCTCGCGGCGGAACCGTACGGATGGTCGCGGCATATTCGGCGATCAGCACGAACACCCAGAATTCGGTCCCCAGCCATTCGCCCGTCGCAGCGCCCCCGATCAGATCGATGATCAGGAACGCCAACGCGATCATCCGGAACACCATCGAGCTCGATGTCGGCATGTCGGCGCGCAACGACGCCGTCAGCATCATGAAGATGCTGAGCGCACCGAACAGCACCGATCCGAACATCGTTTCGGCACGATAGAATCCATCGAGCGCCGCGACGAACCAGAACAGGCGAGAAACCGCGAACTGACTCTGACGGGTGATCTGGCACAGCTTGACGATCGGCGGCACGAAAAGCGTCTTGCCGATCCAGAGGTCGATTTGGGTGAGCATCGCGCTGGCGAATAGCGCGCCATCGCGTGTCGCGCCAGCGGCTGGATGGCATCGGAGCGGAGACGCGATGATCGAAAATCCCCAATGTCCCGATCCGGGCTCGGCGATTTACGTCCAAATCCGATCTTTATGCTTTCGTAAAGGAAGGATGGCGGACTCTCGGTCCATGACGAAGGTCCAGGAAAGCCGTCGCGACTATCATCTCCGCCGCGAAGTGGAGGAGCGAGCCCTGGCAAGCGCCGCCAAGGATCCCAGGGTCGCTCACTCCCATATCGTCATGGCGGAGCGTCACCGCCTGTTCGCCATCGGAAACCTCATGGACGGCGCGGTCGCTGCCGCGCGCAAATCCCGCGACTGACTGGGGGTTAGCCCGTCGCGCCGTCCGATACAGGCGGGTTTGCGGAACGCCCCAGCATCACCAGCGCAACACCGAACGCAGCGCCCACCATCGCACCGACCCCCGTGGTCACAACGGGATGGCGAACTGCCGCGCGGCCGAGTCCGCTTATCAGATCCGCAGCATCCTGATCGCCGGTGCGCCGGGCGAGAATCCTCAATCCATCCGATGCCGATACGGCATAGCCCTTCAACGTTTCGCCAATCTGCGGATCGCCGCGCGCCACCGATGCGTCGATCGAATCTGCAATACCCGTCAACGTGCCCGCCAGGCGGCCGGCCTGCCTGTTCACTGCCCTGGCGGCGAATTGCGCAAAGCTGGACCGTCCGGACGCTGGCGGCCCGACCTCGATCCGCGAAAGGACGGGGCTGGTCGGGGCGGGTTGCATTGCGAGGTCCATGGTCTGCTCCTGGCGAATGGCATCTGTTCGGACAGAACCTCCTCGGGTGGAGGTGGTTCCAAACCCTCAGTCCGATACGCCAGGATATGCACCTTTACGCCGTGATGCGTGTCCGGATCGGGGTCAGTCCCGGCAGAATCCTTCGCCCTGCTTGATGACCAGGCAATTCTGTTTGCCCGCCAGCCATTTCAGCCCGGTTTCATCGCCGGTTGCCTTGCGGATCGTTTCCTGCGTGCCCGCGCGGTCGAAACGGATCACGCCGCCATCGGCGATACCGGCATAGCTGCCGGAACCATCGAGCAGCGTCACTTTCACGTCATAGCGACCGGCGGTCGCCGTCTTGGCGATATCGAGCACCAGCCCTTCCGGCCCCGTCCATTTGCCGACCCAGCCATCGGTCGCGGCCCCCGCCTCATCCATCGGCAGATCGGTCGCGCCGGTGCTGGGGCCTTCATTCGCCGGCACTTCCTCGATCTCCATCGCCAGGCCATTGTCGGCCCCGGCCGCGGCATTGCCCTGTGCCGGCTGCTTGCCGCACGCGGACAGGAGCAGCACTCCGGCGAAAAGAAGGGGCGCAATGCGCATCGGCATGTCCTTTCGAAAACGATGATCGGCGGATATTGGCCGTAACAGAGTTGCAATGTCCACCCAATCGCTGGTGGCGTTCAGCGGCCGGCTCTTCTAGAGAGCGCCCCATCGACTCGTTTTGTTCCGTAGGAGCGCCGCCATGCGCCTTGCCTTCGCATCCGATCATGCCGCTATCGACCTCAAATCCGCGCTCGCCGACTGGGCGCGTGGACAGGGTCATGAGGTGACCGATCTCGGCCCCAATGACGGCGCCAGCGTCGACTATCCCGATTATGGCTACAAGCTTGCCGACGCGATTGCGCAGGGCAAGGCCGATTTCGGCGTCGCGCTCTGCGGATCCGGCATCGGCATCTCGATCGCGGTCAACCGCAACCCGGCCTGCCGCTGCGCGCGCGTGTCCGACAGCCTCTCCGCCCGCCTGGCCCGCGAACATAACGACGCGAACGTCATCGCGATGGGCGCCCGGCTGACCGGCATCGATATGGCCAAGGCCTGTCTTTCCGAATTTCTTTCAACCAGTTTCGAGGGCGGCCGCCATGCGCGCCGCGTCGAGAAACTGACACACCCGGCAAAGGAGCCCGCATGAGCACGAATCCCGCTTCGCTGAACGACGTCCAGCCCGACGGCTTCTTCACGCGCGGCCTGGCCCAGGCCGATCCCGCGATCTTCGCCGGCGTCCGTCACGAGCTGTCACGCGAGCAGAACCAGATCGAGCTGATCGCATCCGAGAATATCGTTTCCAAGGCGGTGCTCGAAGCGCAAGGCTCGGTCTTCACCAACAAATATGCCGAAGGCTATCCGGGCAAGCGCTATTATCAGGGCTGTGCCCCCTCCGACGAGGTCGAGCAGATCGCGATCGATCGCGCCAAGCAGATCTTCGGCTGCGGCTTCGCCAACGTCCAGCCGCATTCGGGCGCGCAGGCCAATGGCGCGGTCATGCTGGCGCTGGCCAAACCCGGTGACACGATCATGGGCCTCAGCCTCGACGCCGGCGGCCACCTGACGCATGGCGCCCGCGCCGCCATGTCGGGCAAATGGTTCAATGCCGTGCAATATGGCGTGCGCCCGGACGATCACCTGATCGATTTCGACCAGGTCGAGGCACTGGCCAAGGAGCATCGCCCGACGATCATCATCACCGGCGGTTCGGCTTATCCGCGCCATATCGATTTCGCGCGCTTCCGTGCGATCGCCGATGAAGTCGGCGCGCTGTTCATGGTCGACATGGCGCATTTCGCGGGGCTCGTCGCCGGTGGTGTCCACCCCACCCCGTTCGGCCACGCCCATGTCGTCACCACCACCACGCACAAGACGCTGCGCGGCCCGCGCGGCGGCATGGTGCTGACCGATGACGAGGCGATCGCGAAGAAGATCAACTCGGCGGTCTTCCCGGGCCTGCAGGGCGGCCCGCTGATGCACGTCATCGCGGCCAAGGCCGTCGCCTTCGGCGAAGCGCTGCAACCCGAGTTCAAGAGCTATTCCAAGGCCGTGGTCGAGAATGCCAAGGTGCTGGCCGCCACGCTCAAGGAGCGCGGCGCGAACCTCGTCTCCGGCGGCACCGACACGCATCTCGCACTGGTCGACCTCACCCCGCTCGGCGTGACCGGCCGGGATGCCGACGAGGCGCTGGAGCGATCGGCCATCACCTGCAACAAGAACGGTATCCCCAACGATCCGCTGCCCCCGGTCAAGACCAGCGGCATCCGCGTCGGCAGCCCGGCCGGCACGACGCGCGGCTTCGGTCCTGCCGAATTCCGCGAGATCGGCAATATGGTCGCCGACGTGCTCGAAGGGCTGCGCAAGAACGGCGAAGCCGGCGACGGCCAGATCGAGGCCAATGTCCGCGAACGCGTCCGCACGCTGTGCGAGCGTTTCCCGATCTATCCGGAGGCATGATCCTTGAAGTGCCCGTTCTGCGGCCACGACGACAGCCAGGTCAAGGATAGCCGCCCGACCGAGGACGGGGCGGCTATCCGCCGGCGTCGCCAGTGCGAGGGCTGCGGCGCGCGCTTCACCACGTTCGAGCGCATCCAGCTTCGTGAGTTGACCATCGTCAAGGGCGATGGCCGCCGCGAGCCGTTTGCACGCGAGAAGCTGGAGCGTTCGGTCGCCATCGCCTGCCGCAAACGGCCGATCGAGCCGATCCGCGTGGAGCGGCTGGTGTCGGCGATACAACGCCAGATCGAGACCAGCGGCGAAAGCGAGATCGCCGCGAAACGCGTCGGCGAGATGGTGATGGACGGCCTCAAGGCGCTCGACAGCGTCGCGTACATCCGCTTCGCGAGCGTCTACAAGGATTTCGCGGAAGCGAAGGATTTCGAGGATTTCGCGGGCAATGTGAAGGATATGGGGGGAGATTAGGCTATTTTCCTGCGGTAGCCCCAATTTCCGCCCTTCCCGAGCGAAGTCGAGGGACTAGGCCGAGCGAAGCCGAGGCCCTAATGCCTCCAGATGAGTTTCTGGACATATATTCTCCACTGCGCCGATCGCAGCTATTATACCGGCCACACCGATGATCTGGATCGGCGCATTGCCGAGCATCAATCGGGTGCGATCCACGGATATACCTATGAGCGCGGCCCTCTCGAACTGGTCTGGTGCGAGAATTTCCAGACCCGCGCGGAAGCACAAGCTGCCGAGACCAGGGTCAAAAGCTGGTCACGTGCGAAGAAGGAAGCGCTGATCGCCGAGAATTGGGATCGTTTGAAGCAATTGGCCGTCCCACCATCCGAGCGGACGGAAAGAGCCTCGGCTTCGCTCGGCCTAGTCCCTCGACTTCGCTCGGGAAAAACGGGTACCGGGGGCGACATGTCCGTCTCCACTCCCTCCCCCGTCATCGTCCTCGTCCGTCCCCAGCTCGGCGAGAATATCGGCAAGGCCGCGCGCGCCATGCTCAATTTCGGGCTTGCCGAGATGCGGCTGGTCACGCCGCGTGACGGCTGGCCCAACCCCTCCGCCGGCCCCGCCGCCTCGGGCGCCGATATCGTGCTGGAACGGGCACAGGTCTTCGAAAGCGTCGCGGACGCCGTCGCCGATTGCCAGAATGTCTATGCCACCACGGTGCGCAAGCGCGGCGTCACCAAACCCGTCGTCACGCCCGAAATGGCGGCTCTCGAAATGCGTCAGGCGTCCGGCCGCTCCGCGATCCTGTTCGGCCCGGAACGCTCGGGGCTGGAAACCGACGATGTCGCGATCGCGCGCGCGATCCTGACGGTGCCGATCAATCCCGAATTCGGATCACTCAATCTCGCCCAGGCGGTGATCCTGGTCGCTTATGAATGGTCCAAGGGCGAGGCGCTTGCATCTCCCCCCAAGGTCGAGCTCGATCCGCCAGCATCGCAGTTCGAGCTCGACGGGATGATCGGACAGTTGGAAGCCATGCTGGAGCCTGCCGGCTATTTCTTCCCGCCGGACCGCATTCCCGCAACGAAGCGCACATTGCGCACATTGCTCACCAAGCCCGGCTGGAACAGCCAGGAAGTGCGGACGCTGCGCGGGGTGCTGTCGAGCCTGACCAATCCGCGTCAGCGCTGATCGAATTTCACCAGCTCGTAGGCGATCGACGTCTCGACCAGCAGTTCCCAGAATGCGGCGGCGGCGTCGGGCGAAAAACCGTTGGCAACGGCATTGGCGCGCGCATTTTCGATCACCTGTGCCTTGCGCGCCTCGTCACGCACCAGATCGCGATCGGGCTTGATGCGGGCGGCGGCGTCCATGAAACGAAAGCGCTCGCCGATCAGCACGGACAGCGCGCGATCGATCGAATCCACGCCCGCGCGGACTTCTGCCATGGTGGTGGTGTCTTCGGCGGGAATGCGTGTATCGGTCATGGCGCTCCTATTAGCGTGAGCGCCGGCGCTGTCCATCTTGACACACCATCTTGACGCTGGGGGACAGTTCCGCCATAGGCCGCGCCTTCGCAATTGGCCCCGCACTCCGGTGAAGCGGTGGCCCTGCCGGATTTCTTCCGAATCCCAAGCAGAGCGACATACCGGAAAAAATCCGCTTCGGCGGACCACGTTGTAGCAATTGAAGGAACTATCATGTCGAAGCGCAACAGCGCCAAGTACAAGCTCGACCGCCGGATGGGCGAGAACATCTGGGGTCGTCCGAAGAGCCCGGTCAACCGCCGCGAATACGGCCCCGGCCAGCACGGTCAGCGCCGCAAGGGCAAGATGTCGGACTTCGGCATCCAGCTGCGCGCGAAGCAGAAGCTGAAGGGCTATTACGGCGAAGTCACCGAGAAGCAGTTCAAAAAGGCCTATATCGAAGCGTCGCGCATGAAGGGCGACACCGGTCAGAACCTGATCGGCCTGCTCGAGCGCCGGCTGGACGCGGTGGTCTATCGCGCCAAGTTCGCACCGACGATCTTCTCGTCGCGTCAGCTCGTCAGCCATGGCCACGTTTTCGTGAACGGCGTCCGCTGCAACATCGCGTCGCGCCTGATCCGTCCGGGTGACGAGATCACTTTGGGCAAGAAGGCGCAGGAAATGGCGCTGGTGCTCGAAGCGCAGAGCCTGTCCGAGCGCGACATCCCCGACTATGTGGCGCCCGACGGCGCGGCCAAGGTCACCTTCACGCGCGTTCCCGCGCTCGACGAAGTGCCTTATCCGGTGAAGATGGAACCCAATCTGGTCGTCGAGTTCTACTCGCGCTGATCCGGTCCATACCGACAGACAATGAAAAGGGCGGCCCTGCGGGGCCGCCCTTTTCATTTCGGCCCTATTTGGGCGGAAGCCCCATTGCGGTGCGCAGAAAGGCATCGCTTTTCCTGAGCATGTCGATGCGCGCCGCCGAATCGTCGAGCTGGTGATCGAGCTTCGGATACACCACGAGCGTCGGCGACTTGCCCGCATCGCGCAGTCGATCCGCCATCAGGCGGGACTGGCGGATGGCGACGTTGAGGTCCTTGTCGCCGTGGAACATCAACACGGGCGCCTTGATGTTCGCGGCATTCTGCGCCGGCGATCCTTCGCGGATATGCGGCCCGCTGCCGATGAATTCGGCGACGGCCAGGAAGTTGGTATAATTTCGCGCATCGCTCTTCAACGCGTCGAGATCGGTGACCGGGGCGACCGCGATCGATGCCTTGTAGAGATCGGGTTCGGTCGCCGCAGCCTGGAGCGCGGCATAGCCGCCATAGGACCAGCCGAAGATCGCGAGCTTGGCGGGATCGGCGATCCCCTCCGTTGCGAGCCACCGTGCGCCGTCATTGACGTCGCCGATCGCGGTCCGCCAGGATCTGAAGCCGTTCTTCTGGTACCAGGCATCGCCATAGCCGGACGATCCACGGAAATTGGGCTGGAGCACCGCAAAGCCTTGCGCCGCGAAGAATTGCGCCAGCCAGTCGAACCCCCATTCGTCACGCGAACTGGGTCCGCCATGCGGCATCACGATCGCCGGCAGATTCTTGCCCGCACCGTCCGGCGGCAATGTCAGATAGCCCGGCACCATCGTGCCGTCCGCGGCCTTGTAGCTGACCGGCTTCACCGGCGAGAGCTTGGTCTTTTCGAGCTGCGGCCGCACCGGCAGGGCTTCGGCCAATTGCCGCGTCTTCTTGTCGAACAGATAATAGCGGCCGGGATTGATGTCGCTGCCTGCCCAGAGCAGCAACTTGCCCTCATCCACGCTGGAATCGGCGAAATAGATCAGAGGCAGTCCAGGAATCGCCTTGGCCAGCGAAGTCTGCAGGCGCTTCAACTCCGGATCGAAGAATTCCACGTGCCGTCGCTCGGTCGCATAGGATACCCCCACCACGCGATTGCGCCGACCGATGCGCACGAGCCCGCTCACATCCACTTCGGGATGCGCGAAGACCAGCTTCTTCGTCATCGCATCGTCGAGCGAGACGCTGTACAATGAACGGCGTCCGTCGACCCGCTCAAATCCATAGGTGACATTGAGATCGCGATCGACGGCATAGGGATCGAACGCATCGCCGCGATTCACATCCACCTTGGACAACGGCTTCCAATCGTCCGAATCCTTGGCGCGATATCGATAGATGATCGATCGGCCGGCATAGCCGGTCGCCCCCTGGGGCGGCTGGACACCCATGATGCGGATCCGGCCATGACCGTCGGAGATATATTCCACCGCATCGCGCTTCGGACTTTCGACGGCTCGGGTCTTGAGCGTCAGCGTATCGATCCGCTCGACGCCGACGCCGTCCGCCGTACTGGCGACCCGCCGGCCGGTCTCCTGTTCGGGGATGTAGCGCCGGCTCTTCAGGATCGCGCCATTCTCCTCGGGAAGCCAATCGAGAACGCTGCCGCCTGACAGATCATAGCCGAGCGCGTAATCGCTCGTCCGCGTGCTGACCATCTTCGCTTCGCTGCCATCGGCGTTGAAAGCGACCATGCGGGCAACAGGCACCAGCGTGGCTTCGACCTCCGACATCATGAAGATCGAGCAGAGCAGCCGATCGTTGGACACCCATCGGCACCAGTCCAGCCGCTCGGGATCGCCGTCGATGCTGGTCACGCGCACGGGGTTGCCGGTGGTGAGGTCGACGACGAACAGCACGGCCCCCTGGCCGACCGGCGCAGGCTGAATGACTGCCAGCCTGTCTCCGTTCGGCGACAGCGCGATACCCTGGATGTTTTCGCGCGTTCCGAACAACGTCGCATTGTCGGTCTGCGCCCACCCGGCCGACACCGGTAGCGTCGCCACGGCCAGCGCCGCCAAATACCCCCTGCGCATCCAAATACCCCCTCACTCGTGACACTTCGGCCCCAGCTGTCAGCAAAGTTCCCCAAGTTTCAACCCGCAAAAGCCCCATAACGGACCCAAGTGCGCGCGACGCGCTTTACAGGCGCCCGTGCGCTTCGCTAGGCACGGGTCGCCTTCGCCACCCAAGGACAATCGACAGTGACCCTTCGCATGCTTCCCGAATGGGCGCCGCATACGCGCGTCTGGATCGGTTTCCCCAGCCATGAGGTGGAATGGCCCGGCGTACTCGACGCCGCACGCGCAGAGGTCGCCGCCTTTGCCGACGCCGTCCACGCCGATGGCGCGGGCGAGGCGGTTCACCTCGTCGCGGCCGATGCGGCGTCCGCCGATGCCGCCCGCGCGCTCGTCTCGCCGGGGGTCGTCGTCGAACAACATCGCTTCGGCGACATCTGGCTGCGCGACACCGGACCGATCATCGTCGGCACGGGCGCGGCGCGTCAGGCGCGCGACTTCGGCTTCAACGGTTGGGGCGGCAAATATGAAATGCCGGGCGACGAGGATATCGGCGAGCGCCTCGCCGCAACCATCGGCCTGTCCGCCACGCGCTGCCACTGGGTGTTCGAAGGCGGCGCGATCGATATCGACGGCACCGGCCTGGCCGTGACCACCGAACAATGCCTGCTCAACCCCAACCGCAATCCGGACATGGATCGCGCGACGATCGAGACGCGGCTCGCCATCGATCTGGGGCTGGATCGCATGCTCTGGCTGGGCGACGGACTGCTCAACGACCATACCGACGGCCATGTCGACAATCTCGCGCGTTTTGTCGGCGTCAACCGGCTGGCGGTTCCTGAATCCGCCGGCCCCGACGATCCCAATGCCGCCATCTACGCCGATGTCCGCGCCCGCGCGGCGGCGATGGGGATCGAGACGGTCGCCCTGCCCTCTCCCGGCCTTGTCCATCGCGACGGAGAGATCGTCCCGGCCAGCTATATGAATTTCTACATCGGCAATGCCGCGGTGGTCGTGCCCATCTACGGTGCCGACAATGACGATGCCGCCATCGCCGCGATCCAGGCATTGTTTCCCAGCCGCCGGGTTGTGGGATTGCGCGCGGACCATATCTTGGTCGGCGGGGGCAGCTTCCATTGCATCAGCCAGCAGGTGCCAGAATGACCGAGATCACAGTCGCCGCGCTCCAGCTTGCGCTGAGCGACGACATCGATGCGAACATCGCCGCCGTCTCGGATCTCGTCCGCGACGCGGCAGACCGGGGCGCGAAGATCATCCTTCCCCCCGAATTGTTCGAAGGCCATTATTTCTGCCAGGTCGAGGACGAAGCGCTGTTCGCCCGCGCCCGGCCGACCGCGGAGCACCCCGCGGTGGTGGCGATGCGCACGCTGGCCGCGGAGCTGAAGGTCTATATCCCCACCAGCTTCTTCGAAGCCGACGGCCCGCATCACTACAACAGCCTGGCGATGATCGACGATGCCGGGGAGATCATGGGCATCTATCGCAAGAGCCATATCCCCGATGGTCCGGGCTATGAGGAGAAATATTATTTCCGCCCCGGCAATACCGGCTTCAAGGTGTGGAAGACGCGCTACGGCACGATCGGCGTCGGTGTCTGCTGGGACCAATGGTATCCCGAAACCGCGCGCGCGATGATGCTGATGGGCGCGGAACTGCTGTTCTACCCCACCGCGATCGGCACCGAGCCCTATGACGACGATCTCGATACCAGCCGGATGTGGCGCCGTGCGATGCAGGGCCATGCCGTATCGAACGTCGTGCCCGTGATCGCCGCCAACCGTATCGGCACCGAAGGCGAGATGGATTTCTACGGCCACAGCTTCATCGCCGACGAGCGCGGCGATTTCCTGGCCGATTTCGGCGCGGCGGAAACGGGCGTACTCGTCGCGACCGTCGATCTCGACAAGGTGCGCACGCATCGTGCAGGTTTCGGTTTCTTTCGCGACCGCCGGCCCGAACTTTACGGCCGGATCGTCCAGGATATCTGAAGGGGAGACGCAAATGACGATCGCCAGACATTATATCATGCACGCCGCCGAAGGGCATGACGCGACGCTGGAAACCGCGCTCGCCGCACTTGCCGACGCGGTCCGCGCGGTCCCGGGCAGCGAGGGCGTCGAATTGCTGCGCGATCTCGGCAACGAGCGCCGCTTCGTCTTCATCGAGAAATGGGAATCGGTGGAAGCGCACAAGAATGCGCGCAACCACCTGCCCAAGGATGCCTTCGCACCGGTGGGCGCCGTGCTCGACGGTCCACCCGACGGCATCTATCTCGATTATCTGAAGACCGTCTGACCCTGGCGGGCGATCGCAGCCTCTATGCCGTGGCGCTGGGTTCGAACCGGCGCCATGGACGTCATGGCGCGCCCGAACGCGTCATCGTCGCCGCGCTCGCCGCAATGGCGGACGCCGGGCTGGAGATCGTCGCGACCTCCCCCATCCTGCCGACGCCGCCGCTCGGCCCGGGCGGACGCCGCTTCGCCAACGCCGCCGCGCTGATCGAAACCGATGACGAGCCCCAGGCGCTGCTCAGGCGACTGAAGGCGATCGAACGGGCTTTCGGACGGCGCTGCGGGCGCCGCTGGGGCGCGCGCGTGCTCGATCTCGATATCCTGCTCTGGACCGGCGGGCTCTGGGCGTCTCCTGAACTTTCCATCCCCCATCGCGAGTTCCGTTGTCGCGACTTCGCGCTCTTTCCGCTCGAGTGGATCGCGCCCGACTGGGTCGACCCGCTGACCAATCTTGCGATCCGCCACCTTGCCGCACGATTGCGGCGAACAAGGCCGGTTGACCGTTCGCCAGACGCCCCCTAGTTGGGCGCATGGCGCTTGCGCCGGGCCCTTAGCTCAGTCGGTAGAGCAACTGACTTTTAATCAGTAGGTCGCTGGTTCGAATCCAGCAGGGCTCACCAATAAAATCTGCATCAGAATTTCCCCGTTAGGGGCTCCCGGGGACGGCCGACCGATTCATGCCGACAGGATCACAAGCGAATCGCAACGCGACATGAGTCGACCACTCGCTGTTCACCCGCCCCAAACGCCATGACAGCTTCATCTCCGCCAGCCCCTCGATCTGGGCGGCGCCGGTGCTGTGGGACGAACAGGCGGCATTCGCGCGCCGCATCGAACAGGGCCTGCCCCCGCCACGGATCCTGTTGGCCATGGGCGAAAAGGAACAGGACGGGGTCGCCGCCCCTGCGAAGATGGTCGACAATATGCGCGAAATGGCGCGGCGCCTGCGCACGATCCGGCGCGCGGGCAAGCCGCTTCCCGTCCAGGACGTCGTTTTCGCCGACGAGGATCATGGCAGCGTGCAGCAGCCGTCGGTCAGCCGCGCCATCGCCTTCGCATTCGGCCGAGCCGACTGAGATCCGGACGGCGGCGCGACGCCGCTCCTGCAAGCGCCGGTTCGAAGCCCGCCTGTCAGCCCTTTGCCACGGCCAGGTGCACCGACGCGATCAGCCGTTCGATATCGGCGTCGTCATTGTACAGATGCGGCGTGACGCGCAGCCGGTCGCCGCGCATGCTGGCATGGACGCCATCGGCCGACAGCCTCGCGACCATATCGTCGGGCAGGCCCTGCCGGAATCGCAGCGAGAGATAATGCGGCGATCGATGCGCATCGGGAACCACGATCGCCCCGATGTCGCGCATGGCATCGGCGATCTTCGAGGTCACCGCGCCCAGCGTCGCCTCGATTCGTTCGACCTCCCAGTCGAGAAGCTGGCGCAGTGCCGCGTTGACCGCAGGGATCAGCGCCATGTTGGACCGTTCGCCGACATCGAAACGGCGCGCGCCGTCCTGGAATTCCTCACTGTAGTCGATCAGGTTGCGGAAATCCTCGGCGCGCTGACGCACCACCCAGCCCTGTTCGAGCGGAACGCCGCCGTGATGGCGCGGCGCGACGTAGAGAAAGCCGGTCGAGTAAGGCGAGAGCAGCCATTTATATCCGGCGGCGACCAGATAGTCCGGATCGATCGCGGTGACGTCGAACCGATGCGCGCCACAGGATTGCGTGCCATCGATGACCAGCGCCGCGCCGACCTGTTTGCAGCGCCGCGACACCGTCACCAGATCGGTGAGGCCGCCACAGACCCAATGCGTCTGGCCGATGCAGACCACGGCGGTGCGATCGTCGATCGCCTCGCAAATGGCCGCGGTCCAGTCGCCATCCTCCGGTCGTTCCACCGTCACGATCCGCGCACCGGTGCGTCGCGCCACGCTGCGCCAGGCAAGCACGCTTGCCGGGAATTCCTCGGCCTGCATGACGATGGTCTGGTCAGCCGCAACCGGCAGGTTGGCCGTGGCGACAGCGAGCCCATAGCTGGCGGCCGGCACCAGCGCTACATCGTCCGCGCGCGCACCGATCATCACCGAGAACAGCCGCCGCGCTTCCTCGGAATCGCCGAAAAACGACGCCGGCGTGATCTCCCAGGGCCTGGCCTTGGATGCCAGCCCGGCCGTGCCCGCGGCCACCACATCATTCAGCAGCGGCGACATATAAGCGCAATTGAAATAGGTTATCTCGCGCGGGATATCGAAAAGATGCCGTTGATCAGCAAGTGTCTTCATCGAACATCCCACTCCATTGTCGCGCATATATGTGGAGAGCGACCAGCCTCGACGCCGCAAGCCGCTCCGTGACGAAGCCGCCTTGTCGCGATCACCGCGCTCGCGCGCAAGCGCCAAATCCCGGCGATCGACCGCGGTAAAGGCCGGCCGGGAACCAGGTGTCGAGAAGACGCAATCAGATGTGGCGTGCGACCAGCAGCAGCATGAGAATTCCGCCAGCGAGCACGAACAGGATCAGCCAGAAGGCCCATTCACGCGATGCAGGCGGCATCCTATCATCGTCGATGACCGGCAAAGGCGCATCGGCCGTCGGGGATCGACCGACGGCCGCCATGTCGCTGCCGTCGCCCGGCAGCGTTTCCAGCCCCATCAATTCGCAGACGATCGCGCCGACATCGGTCCAGTCGCCGACGCCCATCGGATCGGCCTGCAGCGCGCGGGCCTGCCTGCGCTCCTGGATATAGGCCGCCGTTTCCGCGCCATGCTGTTCCAGCAGGACATAGGCCCACCGCTTCAGCAATTCGTCGCGCATCGGCGCACCGACCGGCATCTCGGCCAGATCGCTCGGGCCGATCCGTGCCGCCCCCTTTCCGATTTCGCCCGATGTCATCGCATCGCGCACCGGTAGCCCGGTACATGGCCGGTGCCCGGATGGTTGCCGCCGGCGCGTCTCACGCGCCGGCGCTGCATGACGACGTGGAATGCTCTGCATCACGCGGTCGCGCCCCGATCAATGACCGACGACTTCGAGCCAGTGAAGCATCGCGGCCCGCGCTGCTTCGGTCAGGGAAACGTAGATGCGGCGGCCATCTTCCGGATCCGGATCGCGTGAGATCAGGCCACGCTCGTCGAGCACGCCGATCCATCGCAACGCCGTCGTCGACGGAACGCCGGACGCGATGCACGCAGAGGTGATGCTGATCGGTTTGCCCTCCTCACCGGCGATGAAAAGGTCGAGCAGCAGATCCCAGGCCGGTTCACCGAACAGATCGACGGGCAGGAAACGCGCGCGGGCGCGACGGGCATCCAGATGCGTGCGCGCGCGGAAGATCGCCTCGTTGCGCGACACTTCGGTGAATTGGGCGAGCTTGGCCGATACGCTCTGCAACTGCGCGACCAGGCTGCTTAGCCCGGCATCCTCTGCCTCTGTTCCATATGGCCGCGATCCAGCGAAATCCCGACCACCATGGTCAGCAATCCTGGGATCGCCCACAGGCTCTCCATCGCCTGATAGATTGCGGGGGTGAAGGAAGGCGATACGAGAGTCGCGAAGTGCGTCGTCACCGACACCAGTTGAAATGCCGTCATCCAGATCGGCCAATAGGCGCGACTCCGCAGCGCGAGCACGTACATCGCGATCAGGACCGCTGTGTCCACGACCATCACGGGAATCTGGGTTTGCCCCCAATGTGCCAGAAACGTAGCCGGCACCGTCAGAATCGAGGCGAGAATGATGATCGCGGTAGCCCATTTGCCGTCCCTGCCCCCGGCCACGGCCGCATAGAAGCAGCAGATCAGCGCGAGGAACCAAAAGAGAAGAATGATCATCATGATGCTGACCGCCTGGAGCGCTTCCCGAAAAAGCGGGAACCGGTTTTTCGGCCGGGAAGCGCTCCAGATATCAGGTCTGGAGCCTTTCTTTCCCGCCAGGACGATTCCGCCCTGGCGGGAAAGGCTCTAGGACTGCTCATTGAACGGTCAACACCAGATCGATCGGATACGGAAATATATCGAATGCGAAACGATCAGGCGGGAACGGTTTCGGCACTCGCGGTTTCGATGGTCCGCGATTCCATGAACCCTCCCCCCAGGCCGGCGGGGCAGCCGTAACTGACCGGCGCAATGTTGGACTGGTTCTTGATCGCGGCAAGCTTGGCGATCGTTCCGACCATCGCGGCGCGGCCGGCGACGACATGGTTGATGCCCGTGGTCACCGACTGCAGCAGATCCTGGCTGCGCTTGATCGGCAGATCGGACTCCTGCAGCGCCTCGATGATGGTCACCATCAGCTGCGTGTCACACAGCAATGCGGCGTCGATCGCGGTGACGGCCCGCTTGGTGTCGGCGGCAACGGCGCCTGCGGCGCCCGGCTGGATCGTGAGCATGATTTTCCCTTCTGCGCCGCGCGGGCGCCGATGATTTGATTGATGGGGAATGGTGTTAGCTAAACGTCTTCATCACGCCCGCTATGGCCAGTGCCAGACCGGTCACAACGGCAAGCGACATCGTCGCAACCCGCAATATGTGGATCGATTTCTGATCCCAACGAAGGTCATTCGGACGCCCTCCCAGTGGCGGGAGGGCAAAGAGCCTGTTTATGACCCCTCGCCATCCCTGTGACGTGACGGGGTCAGAGAAACCGGATTTCTGCGTGTTGGGAAGCCGTTCCGGATACGTACGTATTTTATGCTTAGTCTCATAGTCGGCCAGCATGCGTGCCGCCTCGGCGCGGCTGGACGCGTTCAGCAGCTTCGCCATCCGCAGGATATGCGTGTCGACGGTGCGGAACGACAGCCCGAGATGACGCGCGATCTCCTTGGAGGTGTAGCCCTCACCCACGAGACGAAGAATCTCCTTCTGCCGCTCGGTCAGGCTGCCGATCGGCTCCGGTCCGCCCTCGCTCATCGCCTAGATGCTTGCTGCGTCAACTGGTTAGCGCCTCGTTACGGAATCGATTCGTTCGTGCCTCTCATACAGTGTTACTCATGTCAGGCACCAAGCAACTTCTTTCAAGGATTCAATGTCGGTGCAAGCCGAACTTCGCGCATATCCTGACCCGAGTGGGCGATTGGCGCGGCGCACATCCGGGCCTCAACCCGCTGCCATTTGGCCCATCGTCACATAGTCCAGCTTGCCCGTGCCCAATACTGGTAAGGTAGCGAGCATGCGGATGTCCCGCGGAATCATCAATTCGGTGACGCCATTGGCCTTGGCCCAAGCAGACAGTTCGGCAAAGCGCGCATCCGGCCGGGTCGTGAACATCACAAGCTGCTCGCCTTTGCGCGCATCGGGCCGCGTCACCACCGCGTGATCGAAGCCGGGCCAGAGCGCCGCCGCATACCCCTCCACCGCGGGCAGCGAGACCATCTCGCCGCCGATCTTGGCGAAACGCTTGGCCCGCCCCCTGATGGTGACGAATCCCTCGGCATCGATGGTGACGATATCGCCGCTGTCGTGCCAGCCATCCTCGGGCGGCTGGAGCAGGCCGGGTGCCTCGACCTTGAAATAGCCGCGCATCACATTGGGGCCGCGGATCGACAGCCGCCCGCCCTCCTCGATCCCCGGCACGGGATCCAGGCGCGATTCGATGCCCGGCAGCAGTCGGCCCACGGTGCCCGCGCGGAAATGCATCGGCGTGTTGACCGCGATGACGGGCGCCGCCTCGGTCGCGCCATACCCCTCCAGGATGCGCAGCCCGAACCGGTCCGCCCACGCCTTGCGCGTCTCGTCACGAACGCGTTCGGCGCCCGCGAAGATGTAACGAAGACTATAGAAATCATAATCATGCGCCATGCGCGCATAACCCGACAGGAAGGTGTCGGTACCGAACATGATCGTCGCATTGGCGTCATAGGCCAGCGCCGGCACGATCCGGTAATGGAGCGGGCTGGGATAAAGCACGGTCCGGATGCCGTTGAGGATCGGCAGCAGGGTGCCGCCCGTCAGGCCGAAGCTGTGAAAGACCGGCAACGCGTTGAGCACGACGTCGCTGGCGTTGAAATCGATCCGCGAGGCAAGTTGATGGCAATTCGCCAGCAGGTTGCGGTGCGACAGCGCGACGCCCTTGGGCAGCCCTTCGGATCCGCTGGTGAACAGCACCACCGCCGGCGCATCGGGCAACAGCCGCTCGCGCCTATGGATGCGGCGGGCATAGCGGCTCTGCACCAGCGCGCGCAGCTTGGCCCCCGCGCCGATCTCGGCCGCGACATCCTCCAGATAGAGGATCGCGATGCCGTCGGCCTCCAGCCCCGCGATGACGTCGCCCAGCTTCGCCTGGTCGACAAAGGCACGCGCGGTAACGACGGTGCGGATCTTCGCCGCAGTGCAGGCGGCGCGCATGTTGGTAAGACCGGCGGTGAAGTTGAGCATGCCGGGCACGCGAGCCGCCAGCTGCAGCGCAAAGAACGCCGCGACCACGCCGTTGATGTTGGGCAGCAGCAAGCCGACCGCTTCTCCAGCCGCCGTCTTCGTTCGCAATGGGCGAGCGAGCGCGCAGGCACCGGTGATCAGCCGATCGTAGCTCAGCGGCTCGCGCTTCACGTCCTCGACCACCAGCGCCTTGCCGCCATGAATGCGACGCGCATCGAGCAATGCCTCGAACAAGGTGCGATCGATATTCGAGGTGGCGAAGATCATCCGGCTCATCTCCTCATAAAGCATCCGCCCGGCGATCGCGCGGCGCGCGCGCGCCGACATCTCGCCTTCGACGTGCAGCCGGCGCGGCGGCAGGATGGTCAGCTTGATCTTCGGGAACAGACGCAGCTTCACCTTGCCGCGCAGCCGCGAGAAGAGCGAGAATTGCGCGCCGTCGATACGCACGGGGATGATCGGGGCATCGGCCTTGTCGGCGACCATGCCGGGGCCGTCGAACACCTTCATCAGCGCGCCGGTCACGGTGATCCGGCCCTCGGGGAAAATCACCAGCGTCCGCCCCTCGCGCACCGCCTTCACCATGCGCTTCGCCGACATCGGATTGGTCGGATCGACGGGAAAGGCGTCGAACAGCTTGAGCATCGGCTGGATCCACCAGCTCTTGGCGATATGCGTGTTGACCGCGAAGGTCGGTTTGCCCGGCAGGAAGGCGGCAAGCAGCAGTCCGTCGAGGAAAGAGACGTGGTTGACCACCACCACCGCCGGCTCGCCGGGCTTCGGCATATTCTGCGCGCCCGTCACCTTCACGCCGTAGAGCAGTACCAGCAGGCTGCGGACCAGCGCCTTGATCACGGTTTCGGGGAGCAGCCAACAGGCGACGAACGCGACCGCGAGCGTCGAGAAACCGAGCACGCCGATGATGCCCGGCACGTCGACGCCGATGGCGAGCAGCCCGGCGGTGATCAGCACCATCGCCACGGTCAGCCCGGCATTGATCACATTATTGGCCGCGATCACCTGACTGCGGTCTTCGGCTGCGCTGCGCGTCTGCAGGATCGCATAGAGCGGGACGATGAACATGCCGCCGGAAAAGGCGATCCCGGCCAGCGCGATCATGATGCTCCATGCCCCGTCGCTGGCCAGGAAGGTCGCGACATCGGCGCCCTGACGCTCGACGTCATAGCCACGCGTCGCCAGCCACAGCCAGATGAGGAATCCGGCCATGGCCAGCGCCGACGCGGGCACGTAGCGCGCCGACACCTCGCCCTTGAGCAGGCGATTGACCGTCAACGAGCCGATCGCGATCGCGATCGAGAAGACCAGCAGGAACAATGTCGCCACTTCCTGCTTGGCCGCAAGCACGCCGCTGACCAAGGGCGCGAATTCCGACATGATCACGGCGCCCACCGCGAAGAACCAGCTGATGCCCAGGATCGCGAGCCAGACGCCGCGATGCGCATAGGATGCGCGCAGGATGGCCGCCGTGCCCCGGAACAGGTTGAAATCGATCGGCTGCGCAGCAGCAGCCGGCGGTGCGGACGGAACGGCAAGGCTTGCGGCAAGGCCGAGCACCGCCAGGCCGACCGCGATCAGCCCCGCCTCCCAGGGCGGCACCATGCCGGCCAGCAATTGCCCGCCCAGGATCGCGATGAATGTGCCCGCCTCCACCAGGCCGGTTCCTCCCATCACTTCATTGGAGCTTAGATGTTGCGGCAAGATTGCGTATTTGACCGGCCCGAAGATCGTCGAATGCATGCCCATCAGGAACAGGCAGCCGATCAGCAGGGGGACGGACGACAGCCAGAAGCCGAGCAGCGCCAGCGCCATGATCCCGACCTCGGCCGCTTTCACGATCCGCACCAGCCGTGCCTTGTCCCACGCATCGGCGACCTGGCCGGCCAGTGAAGAGAATAGGAAATAGGGCAGGATGAACACGCCCGTCGCGACCGTCGCGAGCATCTCCGCCTTTTCGGGCGCTGCCGCATGGATCCCGAAATTGGCCATGAACAGCAGCGCGAATTTCAGCAGATTGTCGTTGAACGCGCCGAGGAACTGGACGGCGAAGATCGGGCCGAAGCGGCGCTTGGCAAGCAAGGACAGGTCAGGTGCGGACATGATTGAGAAACTCCCCCGAGCAGGTCGTCTAGAGTATCGTGCGGAAAAGTGGGAACCGGGTTTCCGCAAAAACGATGCGATCACAAACAGCTAGCGCAGGCTGCGCTAGCGGGCGATCATGAGTTTTTGATTATGATTCCGTGGCTTTCGCCGGCGCCCTCGAAAACTGGCGGCCATAGAGCCAGCTGATCCCGATCAGGCTGAAGCCGAGCGCGACGAAGGATCCGATCCGCAACAGCCCCTCAAGCCCCGACGCATCGCGCAGGAAGACCTTGGCGACCGCGGCAAGCATCAGCAGCAGCGACGCAATCCGCCAGTCGCGTCCGCCGCTGCGGATGCCCCAGAGCAGGAAACCGATGGCGAGTGCGATCGCCACGATCGAACGCAGGATATCCTCGAGACTGGAAAGCCCCGGCGCCGTCAGCAGCGTACCGACAAAGGCCTGGCGCAACGTGGCATAGGCGAACAGCACGATCAGGATCATCCGCAGCACGCGCGCCGCGGGCTCGAACCGTGCCATCGCCGCGGGCGCAAGGCCGGCGAGCAGCCACAGACCGGCAGGCACCAGCGCAAATGCCGGGATCAGCCAGTTGACGATCGGGATCGCTCCTACTGCCTGATCATGCCAGAGCGGGTTGTGCAGCAGCAGCGTATAGGCAAGCGCATGGAGCGTACCCGCCGCGATCACGCCGATCGCGATCGGCCGCATCTCGGCACGGCGCGACAGCGCCCAGCCCCCGGCCAGCAACAGGCCGGCCCAGATACAGCGCTCGGCCAGGCCGGTGACCATGAAGTCGCCGCCGGCAAGTGCCGCAAAGCCGATCCGGTAGAGGCTGTGCACCGCGATGAATGCCGGCACCGCGACCACCGAGGCCGCAATGATCGTCGCACGCCGCGACAGCATGGCGCGACCGTGCCAGAGCGCAAGGCCGGCAAGCGCGGTGGGCGCCAGCAACCGCTCGATCACCGCAGATATCGACAGCATCACGGCGTCGATCGTCATCGGCAGGCCACCCAGCGACAGCAGCGCCGCGCCCGACCAGGTCGCGGCAGGCTCCGCCGCCCAGGCGACGGCGATCAGCGAGAGCATGCCGGTGGCGGGCGCGAACGGCTTCCAGCCCGATCGACGCGCCAGAACCGACAGGCCGATCAGCCCCGCCGCCGCAGTTGCCGGCAACACCGCCGCAGGCAGTAATTGCGCCAGCGCGCCATAAGCGAACAAAGCGGCGACCCCCTGCCCCGTCATGCGGATTGCGGGTGTACGCGCGCGGATCGCAAAGAGCAGGCCAAGCGTGGCGACCACAACCCAGCGCAGCAGTGATAGCGGATCGATCGCCGGATCACCGGCGCCGCCCAGCCGCTGCCACTCCTCATAGGGATGCGCGCCGGTGATCGACAGCAAGGCCGGCGCGGCAAGCGCGATCACGCCCGCAATCGCCTCGATCCGCAGATCGGCCTTGCGCCCGCCCGCCAGGAACAGGCCGAGCACGGCGGCGCCCAGCGCCAGCGGCATCGCCCAGCCGGGCACGATCTGGGCAAGCGCGCCATAGCCGAGCACGGCCGCGACGAAACAGGCGCAGAGCCGGATCGGCGTCACCGCCGCGCGTGTCGCGAACAGCGCAAACAGCGCGCCCGCGCCCAGCCAGCGGGCAAGACCCTGAATATCGGCCCCGCGCGCATCGACACCGGCCAGGCGCACGGCTTCACCGATCGCTCCGGGATCGCTCGCGAACAGGATGGGCAAAGTCGCGGCAGCAAAGGCGGCGGCGACCGGCTCCAGCCGGGTGTCGCGGGCACGCTCACCCAGCAGCAGCATCGCGGCGGCGATCGCGGCAACGCCGAAAGGAAGCGTCCAATATGGCAGGACCAGCGCCAGTGCGCAGGCAGCGAGAAAACCCGCGCTCGTCGCCAGCAGTGCGAAACGTGCATCGGCCAGTCGCTCAGGCTTGTTCCAGCCCAACCCGGCGCCCAGCGCGGAGACGGCGGCCCCCAGCGTCGCCAGCAGGGCGAGCAGCGTGTCGAGGCTGCCATCGTGACGATAGAAATGCCATGCGGCCAATGCGGGGATCGCAAGCGACAGCGCCGCGAGTTCGAGCGCGAGCTGAAAGCGCGGCGGATCGCGCCACAGCTTGAGCAGCAGGGGTACGCCATGGATCAGCGCCATGGCGCCGCCGATCAATGCGAACCAGCCGGCATCCGGATCGGGCCAGATCGCAAGCAACAGCGCGGACAGGCCCAGCCCGATGCTCGGCACGATCTCGAAGCCGCGCTCGCGCCAGCTCAGCCACTGGCCGGCGATTGCGATCAGCGCGAACAGCCCCCAGTTGAGCGGGGTGAAGCCGCCGACCGCGACGAGCAGCGCAAGCTGGCCCGCGCCGATCAGCGCGGTCAGGCTGCGCAGCATCGTCGCGCGCGGTCCGGCGAAGGACAGCATCGGCAGGCCGAGCGCGAGCAGCATCACCAGCACACCCACCGACAGCGAGGAAACCAGATCGAGCGCGCCGCCCACGATCAGCACCAGGCTCCAGCCCGCGCCGCCGATCAGCGCGCTGACGCCCAGCCATGCCCAGCGCTTCATCCGCGAAACGGCAGTCAGCCCGCCGATGGTCAGCGCGAGATAGGCGGAGAGCAATGGAATATCCGGCTGTGCGCTGTTGACCAGTGCGGGCGTGGCGAGACCGCCAGCCAGACCGAGCAAGGCGCTGGGCGCGCCGAAACGGGTCGACAGTGCCAATGTGATCGCGGTGACGAGTGCCAGCCCTGCAAAGGTGGCTGCCGGACCGATCAGCGCATAGGCGTTGCCCGCCATCAGCACGCTCGCATAAAGCGTCGCCAGCCCCGCGCCCGACAATGCCTGGCGCACGCGATCGTCGCGCACTTTTTCTTCGGCACGCAGCGCGGCTTCGGCGCCGCCGATCAATGCGGTGCCGAACAGCAGCCCGCAGACCACCTGGATCCAGGGCGTGAAGAAACCGGCGTCGATCGCGAGCTTGACGATGAAAACGCCGGCAATGGCGAGCGTGATCCCGCCCGCCCAGATCGGCAGGCGACGGCCGAACAGATCCTCGAAATTGATTGAGATGCCACGCGGCGCTTCGGCTCCGGGGACAACCGGCGCCGGCTCGACCGGTGCATTCTCGACCTGCTGCGCATCTACGGCAGCGGCAGCGACAGATTCCGTCGGAGAAGAGGCCGGCTCGGGCAGCATCTCGGGCACATCGCCCTGGATCGAGCCGATGGCGGGGGCATCCATCGCCGCACGACGATGGACGATCCGCGCAGGCCTGCGTGCGGGAATCGGCGCGGTTTCCGGCACCGATGGCGCGGGCGGTTCCGGCATCGGCTGCGCCACCGGCTCCGGAACCGTTTCGGGTATCGGCGCGGCAGCGACCTGGGCCGCGTCGGTATCGGTGATGCCAGGAAATGCCTCGCGCCGTGCATCTTCGAGGATGCGGATGCGCTGCTCCATACGGGACAGGCGGCTGCGCGTGTTCAGGATCAATCCGAAGCAGACCAGCAGCGCGATGGCGACGAGCACGGCAATTCTCCCCTTGGCGGACGGTCGTGATAGCCGTTAATTTATCAATGTTCAATTAAAATATTAGACATCGTTCAATTGGCGTTTTATGCCAGCATATACGGTCGCGCCGAAAGCGCGATGGGGGAGCATGGACTATGGCGCGATCTTTCCTGAACAATCTGGCCCGCGACCTGGAGGCGCCGATCGAGGCGCGCGGTTTCGGCACCGGATGGTTCTCCGGCTTTTTCGGTATCGTGCTCGCCATTGCCGGCCTCAGCTTCGTCGCGGCGCTGCGCTGGCCGGAATTCTTCGCAATGCCCGAACTCGAGGCAGTGCGGAACTGGACCGGCTTCCGCACGCTGATCCATGTCACCCTGCTCACCAGCTATGCGCTGGCCTTGCTCAGCCTGTTGCTGCGCCCGCGCAAAGCGATCGGCATGACCGCGCTCGTCATCGCATTGGGCGCCACCATATTGGGCGGCGCCAGCGTCCAGCCGGAGGAGACCCGCACCTGGGGCATTTTCTTCGGCGTCGATTTCTTCGCGATCAACATGATCGCCACCGGGCTGATGTTCGCGCCGATCGAACGGATCTTCCCGCACAATGCCAAGCAGCGGCTGTTCCGCATCGAATGGCGCGAAGACCTGTTCTATTATCTGGTCAGCTCGATGTTGGTGCAGCTCATCACCTTCCTCGCGCTCGCGCCCTCCACCTTCGTCATGGCGAAGACCGGCAATCTCGCCGACGCGCGTGCCTGGGTGGGCGCCCTGCCCTGGCTGGTCCAGTTTGCGCTGGCGATGATCCTGACCGACCTCGCCCAATATTGGTTCCACCGGCTGTTCCATCGCATCCCTTTTCTCTGGGGATTCCACGCCGTTCATCATTCGGCCAAATCGATGGACTGGCTGGCGGGCGCGCGCATGCATTTCGTCGAGATCATCCTGCTGCGCGGCGTCACCTCGCTGCCGCTGCTGACGCTCGGCTTCCTGCCCTCGGTGCTGCAGGCCTATATCGCGATGGTCTATATCTACGCCTCGCTGGTCCACGCCAATCTGCGCGGCGATTTCAACGGGCTCGGCCGCTGGCTGGTCACGCCGCGCTATCATCACTGGCATCACGCGATCGAGGCGGAGGGCGTCGACAAGAATTTCGCGATCCATTTCCCGCTGCTCGACCGGATCTTCGGCACTTACTATTTCCCGGAGAGCAAATGGCCGACCGGCTACGGCGTGCCCGAAGCCGTGCCCAAGGGCTATCTCGCCCAGCTCAAATATCCGTTCGTGCGCAAGGGCGGCTGACCATGGGCCGCCGATCCGACCATAGCCGCGAGGAATTGCGCGAGATGATCGTCTCGGAGGGCCATCGCCAGCTCTCCGAAACCGGCTATGCGCGCTTCTCCGCGCGCGAAGTGGCCAAGCGCATCGGCTATTCGATCGGCACGGTCTACAATGTTCTGGGATCGCACGACCAACTGATGCTCGCGATCAACGGGCTGACGCTCGATCGCTGGCAGAGCCATCTCGAGGCGCGGCTGGAGATCGAGACCGAGAACCGCCTTCATCGCGCGATCCAGGCCTATTTCGAATTCGCCATCCTCAACCGCAATCTCTGGACCGCGCTCTACGATTTCCGCCTGCCCGACGGCGAGGAGATGCCGGATTATTACCAGCAAAAGGTGCGCGACATCACGCAGATCGTGATCGAGGAGATCGCGGCGGTGCTGCCCCCTGCCCAGGCCGACCGCGCCGCGCCCCTCGCCCGCTCGCTGCTCGCCTGCGTCCACGGCCATTGCTTCTTCACGCTCAACGGCACCTTCCGCCTGCTCGGCGAAACCGACCCGCTGGAAGCCGCTTATGCCCGCGTGACCGACGCGATCGCGGCGTGCGGGGATTGAGGAACGGGCCCACCTACCGGATTGGCTATGGAGCGATTTCCGGCCGCATCCATTCATCGGGCGATGAAGCCGACAATATGTCGCCGCAGCCGAAGTGACCGGCACTCGTAAGATCAACGCCGCCAATTCGTCAACGCCACGACATGACTGCCACCGCCGCATCCGGATAGTCATGTCCATCCATATCCGCATGGATCATCGGCGAGAGATAAATTCGATCCTAAATGGATCAAAAAACCAAGGTTAACTTTTCCCGTCCTGGTTTCATCAAACCTCATTCGGCCTATACATGCACCCCCTACCAGTAAGACGGGAGTATGTTTGTGCCAAACGATCAGATCATCGTTCCATTCGGGGACAGTGCCTACGCCTTCGATGGAATTTACGACATTTTCGGCACCGACACTGGAACGGAAACAGTAACGGTAATGGACAATACTATCGCGTATTTCCAGAGCGATTTCTCCTATGGAGGGGACACCATCAGGCTCCTCGGCAGCGCAACCGACTTCACCATTCAACTGAGCGGCTCGGACGCCATCCTCACCAGCGCGGTGGACGGCATCACCGTAAATATCCCGGTCGGGACCGCAGGGTTGTCGGTGGTCTTCCAGGGCTCGACCGGATCCTTGACCGACGCTCGCAATCTGGTGATCGATGGCACAGACGTCGTTCTCGACGGCCAGATCCTCACCTCGACCGCCACCGCCGTCGATCCCGCCCCCGCCCCATCGGCATTCAGCCCGGATTCGGCGACTGATACCTTCGCAGTCGCTACGGTCGATGAAGCGGTTACCGCAGCCACCATCCATGCGGGCGGAGGCGTCCTCGCACATGGCATGGCGGAAAGCGGCCTGACAGCCTTTATCGCCAACTTCGCCTGAACCCGGCAGCGGCCGGGGCCCATCCTCGGCCGCTTGCCTTGGCAACCATCGCCACCCGCACAGAGGCGCCCAGTCGTAAAGTCCGGCTACGCGCAGGCAGACAATCAGATGCGCACGGCTTGGCATCGGGCAGCACAGTCAGATCTCCACCCCGGTCCCGGGCATGCACCCAACGCCGCACATCCTGGATCAGGCTGCGTGATTTTGGAATCACGCAGCCTGATCCATATATTTGTTTTATCATGATTTTCGATTCGCTCGATGGTTCGATCGAACTGCAAATCGCTCTAGCCAACCTCGTAACTCACCCGCAGCCGCCCCTTCTTGCTGCGGATCGCGGTCACGCTGATCCCGGCGAGTTCGGCGGTGCTCGCGACATGCAGACCGCCGCAGCCCACCGGCGTGAAATCGCCGATCGCCAGCGCGCGCGACGCATGGGGATCGCCGACGACACGGACCGGCAGGCCGGCCGCGACCAGCGCCGCGATCTTTTCGGTCAGGTCGCCCTCCAGCGCGTCGTCGATCTCGATATCGCCTTCGAACTCAACGCGCGCCTCGCCTTTCCAGTGATGGCCCGCGACTGCGCGCAGCCCGGGGCGGATCGCCTGCACCGCATCGGCAAGCAGATGGCCGGCGCTGTGCAGCCGCGCGCCTTCGCGGCGATGCGTTTCGTCGACCGCGATCTCCACCTGGTCGCCGACCGCCAGGCCGGCCACGCTGTCGACGAAGTGATCGACTTCACCCTCCGCGGCGTGGCGGGTGTCGAGCACCTGCGCGGTGCCGATCCGCCCCCTGTCGCCGCGCTGCCCGCCGCCCTGTGCGTGGAACAGTGTGATATCCAGGCGGATGACAGGCGCCGGCTCGGTCAGGATCGCGGTGATGGTCGCGGTGGCGGTCAGGGCATCGGAAGCGAGATAGTGTTTGACGGTCATCGGGGCTCTTTCAGGAACGACGCATGCCGCCACCCTATATCGCACCTGGCCGATGGTGAAGATCAGCCGCGCACGGCGACGATCGGATCGGGTGCGCTGGTGACCGGCACGGCGCCGTCCTCCACCGGTGCGGTCTCGTTATAGCGGGTCAGGACGAGGCCCCCCTTGCGGCCATGGCCGGGGCGGAAATGATATTCGGTGACGCCGCAATTGGCGACGTCGCCGGCGCGATCGATCTCCAATATCTGCGCCTCGTCCAGCGTCTCGATGATGTAGCGCAGGCAGAGCACCACCACCTGATGCGCGACGATCATGACGCGCATGCCCGAATAATGGAGCGAGACGGTGTCCATCAGCGAGCGCAGCCGCAGGATCACGTCTGCCCAGCTCTCGCCACCCGGCGGCCGGTGGTAGAATTTGCCGAGCACGTCGCGGAACCGCGACTGGTCGGGAAATTCGGCGGCGATCCCGGCACGGGTCAGCCCGTCCAATATGCCGAATTCCCGTTCGCGCAGCCGCTCGTCGAGGCAGATCGCCTCGTCGGGATCGCAGCCGCCGGCATCGCGGAAGAATCGCGCGGTCTGAAGCGCGCGGACATAGGGGGAGGACAGCATCACATCCGGCCGCCCGGACGCCCCGGCGCGCGCGAACCAGCGGCCGAGCCCCCGTGCCTGCTCGCATCCCAGCGGAGACAGCGGCACATCGACATCGCGTCCCGTGATCGCGATCCGGGCCAACCCCGCGGCATCGGCGGCGTCGCGCGCCACATTGCCCGCGCTTTGGCCGTGGCGGACGATCCACAATGTCGAGGGCCAATGGGCGGTGTTCGATCGGGCCAATTCCGTCACTCCATCATCGTCGCCGACAACAACGCAGCCCGACCATGCAATATCCGGTGCCGGGCCGAAAGCTCTCCCTCCCTCCGCGGCTCCGCGCGAACCGGTCCGTCTATGATGTCTCCGCTGGGCCGCCACGGTCCACGCGGAGCCGCGGAGACGCGGAGGATCGTCGATCGCATCGGACAGCAGGGCAGTTCATCTTCGCGATTTCGCAGCTCCGCGCGAACCATGCGGATTCTGCAATGGCGGACATTCGGCGCCCGATGCTCTTTATCCCCAATGGGGAGGCGTTGAGTGATGAAGCTTGTGCGTATCGCGTCGGTGGCGCTGTTGATGATGTCGGCTCCGGCGCTGGCGGACAGGCCCGCCGCGCCCGTCTCCGCCCCCAATATCGCGGTGCCGCCAATGGGCTTCACCGAACGCACCCTGCCCAACGGCCTGCGCCTGATCGCGTCGCGCGATCCCAAGGCGGCGTCGGCTGCAGTCTATGTCTTCTACGATGTCGGCCAGCGCGACGATCCCGTCCAGCGCGGCGGCTTCGCGCACCTGTTCGAACATCTGATGTTCAAGACGACGCGCAACCTGCCCGAAGGCGCACAAAGCTACATGACCTCGATCGGCGTGCGCGCCAACGCCTCCACCTTGTGGGATTTCACCATCTACAATATGAGCGGCCCCGCCGATCAGCTCGAACGGATGCTGTGGATCGAAGGCGAGCGTATGCGCAATCTCGTCATCGACGAGCCCGCGTACATGTCCGAACGCAACGTCGTGAAGGAGGAGCTGCGCCAGCGCATCTTCGCCCAGCCCTATGGCCGGATCCTCTATACGCTGATCCCCGGCTTCGCTTTCTCCACCCATCCCTATGCCCGCCCGATCGGCGGCACCGCGGCCGATCTCGATCGCGCCGACCTGGCCGAGGTCCGCGCCTTTCACGAAGCCTATTACCGGCCCGACAATGCGATCGTCGTGGTCGTCGGCAATTTCGATCCGGCGACGCTGAACCAGTGGGTCGATCGCTATCTCGGGTCGCTGCCGCGGCCGACAGCGGCGATCCCACGCGATACGCGCGACGAAGCGCCCCGGAACAAACCGGCCGATCTCGACGCCTATGCGCCCAATGTGCCGCTGCCCGCGCTGATCTTCGCCTGGCGCGCGCCCGCCGCACGCGATCCCGACCGCGCGGCGCTCGCGCTGATCGAGACAATGCTGACCGCCGGCCCGGCCGCGCGACTCAATCAAAGGCTGGTTTCGGAGAAGAAGCTGGCGTCGAGCATCACCAGTTACAATCTGCCGGCGCGCGACGGTTACAGCTTCGCGCTTGTCGTGACGCTGGCGAATGGCGCGAAACTGGCCGATGCGCAGACCGCGCTCGATACCGAAATCGCCGCATTGCGCGACACGCCGCTCAGCCAGGCGGAGCTCGATCGGGTCCGCAATGCGATGCTCGGAAATGCGCTGACCGGCCGGGAAACCGTCGATGGCCGCGCCTATGCGCTCGGCGAGGCCGCGATCCTGACGGGAAGCGCCGCATCCGACGACGCGATGCTCGCCGCGATCCGGGCGCTGACCCCGGCCGATGTGCAGCAAGCGGCCCGGCGCCTGTTTCCGGCCGAACGCCGCGTCACCATCCGCTATCAGGATGAAAGCGCACGTCCGGCGGGCTATGTCGGGGACCGGTCGGCCAATGCGGTGGATGCGATGGGCACCGTCGTCCCGGCGGCGGCTCGACCCCCTGTAGCGATCGCCGCGCCGGCCGATCGGACAGCGCCGCCGCCCGCCGGCACGGCCGTGACGCGTGCGGTTCCGCCGATCGTCGAGCGCCGGCTGGCCAATGGGCTGCGGCTGGTGACGGCGCGCTCCACCGAACTGCCGCTCACCACGCTGGACCTCGTCATTCCCGGCGGTGACGCCGGGGATCCCGCCGAACGCGGCGGACTTGCGGACATCACGGCGGCGCTGGCGCTGCGCGGCGCAGACGGGCGCGACGCCACCGGTTTCATCGCCGCGCTCAACGCGCTGGGCGCCAGCCTGGTCGCCACCGCGCAACCCGATGCGACGACGCTGCGATTGACCGCACCGACGGCGAATATCGATGCGGCAGGCGCATTGCTTGCCGATGCCGTTCTGCGGCCGAATTTCGCCGCCGCCGAACTGGACGGCGAACGCAAGAAACAGCTCGCGGCGCTGCAGGTCGCGCAGAAGCAACCGACGCAGACCGCGCTCCGCATGCTGCAACAGGTGACGTTCGCCGGCACGCCCTATGCACTGCTCGCCACCCCCCAATCGCTCGGCGCCATCAGCATCGATGACGTCAAGGCGTCGCGCGCGGGCTGGCGCCCCGATGGCGCGACTTTGATCGTGACCGGATCGCTCGCCACCGCCCAAGCCGAGGCGCTCGCGGCGCGGCTGTTCGGCGGCTGGCATGGCGCCCCTGCTTCGCCGCCGCGCGCCGCGATCGCACCGCCCCCCGCCCCGCGCATCGTCGCGATCGATCTGCCCGGGTCCGGCCAGACCGCCGTTCTGGCCGGCTATCGCCTGCCGCCGCGATCGGACACTGCGTTCCGCGGAATCGAGCTGGCCAGCGCGATCGTCGGCGGCGGCTCGCAGGCCTGGCTGTCGCAGGAGATCCGGCAGAAGCGCGGACTGAGCTATGGCGCGGGTAGCGAAGTCACGATGCGCGCGAACGGCGGGCAGCTCATGGCCGCATCGCAGACCAAGAACGAGTCCGCGCCCGAGGTGGCCGATCTGATCCTGGCGCAATTCGGGCGGCTGGCGAGCGAACCGTCAATGGCCGCGCGGCGCGACGAGCGAATCCGTTTCCTCGCCAATATGCGCGCCACCCAGTCCGAACGCACCGCCGGTCTCGCCGATTATCTCGCATCGCTGGTCATGACGGGGACGCCGCTGACCGAAGCGCGCACCGAACTCTCCGGCCCGATCGCGGTGAGCGATGCCCAGCTTGCCCGCGCAACCGCATTATTGGCGCCGGGCAACGCCAATATCGTCGTGGTGGGCGACGCGAAACAATGGATCGAGACGCTGCGGACGCGGTTTCCGGGAGTGGAATTGGTGAGCGCGAGCCCGTCACCAGCCAATTGACGAACCTTCACTCGCCATTCCCGCTTTCGCCGGAATGGCGGGAAGTGGGGTTCAAATCCCCGGCACCGGCACTTCGGTCGTGTATTTGATCTGCTCCATCGCGAAGGACGAGCTGACATCGTGGATGACGATGTTGGCGATCAGTTTCTTGTAGATCCGGTCATAGTCGGCAATGTCGGCGGCGACGACCTTGAGCATATAGTCGATCTCGCCACTCATTCGATAGAATTCAGTGACTTCCGGGATATCCCTGACATGATCGGCGAACATGGTCAGCCAGTCGCGATCATGGCGATTGGTCCGCACCGCGACGAAGATCGTCACGCCCAGTCCGATCGCCTCGCGGTTCACGAGCGCGACGGTGCCGGTGATGATCCCGGCCGCCTGCAGCCGCTTCACCCGATTCCAGCACGGCGTCGCCGACAGCCCGACGCGCGACGCCAGTTCGGCATTGGAGAGTGTCGCGTCGCGCTGAAGCTCACGCAGGATGCGTCGATCATGGCGATCGAGAGAAAGATTTTCCGAACGAGTCACGATTGAGAGAAATTTCCCTGAATTTTGATGATTCCTATCAAAATCAGGAATCATTTCCGCCTCAGATGACGATAAATTCCTCATCAGATCAAGCCCGGAGGAAAAAATGCGTCGCCTGCTCACCGATCACCCTGCCTCGGTCGGCGAAAGCTATCTGGAGCATATGGGGCATGCGACCAGCTTCGGCACGTCCCTGATCCTCGCCGGTATCGCCTGCCTGATCCACGGCCTGATCCCCGCCTGGTTCGTCTCGACCGGCAGCAACACCATCCGCCGCCTGCATGATCGCATGGTGGTCAATCGTCGGCGGAAGGAAGTGGGGTAACCCGCCTTCTCTCGATTATGCATGGAAGTCTTTCAGATACAGCGACTTCGCCACTCACGTCATTCCCCTGTTTGTTCGTCATCCCGGCGAAAGCCGGGATCTCACTTCTTTTGGTACGGCAATGAACAGGAAGTGAGATTCCGGCTTTCGCCGGAATGACGTGAATGGATAAACATCTGCGGTGAAAGGTTTTATTCCACCCGCAACACCTGCCGACCAAAAAGACGCATGACCACCGCGCCCAGCATCAGCCCGGCAAAGCGCATATTGGTGGACACGTAGCGCCAGACCATCCGGCGCGGCTCCTGGATCAGACGGTACAGCCATTCCAGCCCCACCCTCTGCATCCAGACCGGTGCGCGACGGACCGATCCGGCCAGCACATCGATCGCGCCACCGACACCCATCACGAAGGGCACGCCGAGCGCGCCCGCGTGGCGGCTGAGAAAGCGTTCCTTGCGCGGCGTCGGCATCGCGACGAACAGGCAATCCGCACCGCTCGCCCGGATCGCCGCGACGACATCCGCTTCCTCATCGACGGTGAAATAGCCGTCGTGCATCCCGGCGAGAACAAGGCCGGGCCAGCGCACTTCCGCCGCCGTTCGGGCCCGTGCCAGCATCTCGGCGCGCGCACCCAGCACATAGGGTTTCAGCCCGCGCCGCGCGCATTCGGCGAACAACGCCTCCATCAGGTCGATGCCGGCAACGCGCTCGACACCGCGTGCGCCGAACAGGCGCAGCGCCAGCACCAGCCCCATGCCGTCCAGCCCGATCATTTCGGCGGCCTCGACATCGCGCCGCAAATCCGCGTCGCGGCGCATCTCGACGAATTTCGCGACGTTGAGCGCGACATGCACGGTCGGCACGCGGCCCGCCATCGCCGCAACGGCGCGCGCAACGCTCTGGTCATGCGAGATCAGGTCGATCGGCGTACCGAGCAGATGGACGCGCATTACCCGCCTTTCCTCCGACGCGATCAGGACGGGTCCGCCGCCAGCCCCTTGATCTCGCCGGGTTTCAGCTCGCGCGCCAGCGTGACGAACGAACGCCTGGCGATCTGTTCGAGCCAGGGCATCCGCGCGCGCCACGGCTTTTCATAGCCGGCGAACACCGTCAGTCCCTCCATCGAGGCCGAGATGAACAGCGCCAGCGTCTCGCGCTCGTCGGCGGGCAGCGCCGGATTGATCTCCGCGATCAGCTCGTTGAGCGAGACGCGCGCGCGATCGTAAAGCTCCTCCATGCGATCCTGGACGAAAGGATCGTGATTGGCGAGCACCCAGAGTTCGGGGAAGAAGCGCGTCGTCTTCTTGGTGGTGATGTCTTCCAGGATCAGCGTCACCAGCTTTTCGAGCCGCTCGGCGGCGGTCGCACCGGGCTCGTGCATGATCGCGTCGAACGAATCCTCGTAACTGCTGATCACCGCGTTGAGCAGCTCGCGAATCAGCTCGTCCTTCGAGCGGAAATAATAGTTGAGATTGCCGACATTCATGCCGCTTTCCGTGGCGATGCGGCGCAAGGTCAGCGCGCCCGATCCATGCTCGACAAGCAGCGACAGCGCGGCACGGAGGATCTGCTCGAAGCCATCCTGGCCGCGTGCATATCCGCCCTCGCGAGGCGCGATCTTCAGGTCGGGGACAATAAAATCGGTCAAAATCAGCAATCCTGACGCCCTGCTAGCCGCGTCCCGATATTAGGGCAAGCGATCAACTTTTGGCAATTGACTAAATTTGGACACTAGTCCAGATTTCAGCGACTCGGTCGTTCAGGCCGGACAGACTGAAAGAGGGGAGTTCGCATGCGCCGCGCCGCCAGCCGCATTGCCGGAGCCATGACCATCGCCAGCCTGCACATCGCAGCGCCCGCGATCGCCGCGGATTATCCGCAGCCCCTGCCCGAGGAACCGGTGCCTGCGGTCGCGGTGCTGCCGGAGAAATATCCCGAAAGCTGGGTCTTCGTGCACGACCTGCATTTCAACAGCCTGCCCGATGGCCGTGTCGCGGTGGTCGACGTCGCTGCCGAGAACCGCAATGTGAAGGGTCAGATCCCGGCCGCGCAGTTCGCCAGCTTCCTGCCCGCCACCACCAAGTCCGAACTCTATGTCGGGGAAACCTTCCTGTCGCGATTGACGCGTGGCGAACGCACCGATGTGATCACGATCTGGGACACGAAGACGCTGGCGCCCAAGGGCGAGATCATCCTGCCCGGCGGCAAGCGCGGCCTGTTCGTCACACTCAAGAACAGCCTCCAATTCACCAATGACGAGAAATGGGCGCTGGTGTTCAACTTCACGCCCGGATCGTCGGTGACGGTGGTCGACCTCGACGCGCGCAAAATCCTGTCGGACATCGATCTGCCGGGCTGCTCGCTGGTCTATCCCACCGGACCGCGCGGTTTCACCTCGCTTTGCGCCGACGGCACGATGACCAGCATCGCGCTGGATGCAGCCGGCCGCGCTGGCCCCACCGTCACCAGCAAGGTCTTCAACGACATCGACAAGGACGCGCTGTTCATGAGCCCTGCCATGGTGGGGCGCACCGCCTGGTTCGTCAGCTTCACCGGCAATATCCGCGGCATCGATTTCTCCGGCGCCGCGGCGCGCGACCTGGGTCTGTTCAAGATCGCGAAGCCCGCGGGCGGCGATCCCGAATGGCGCCCCGGCGGGTGGCAGGTGATCACCGCCGACAAGACCGGGCTGCTTTATGTGCTGATGAATCCGCACGGCAAGGAGGGCAGCCACAAGGATGGCGGCACCGAAGCCTGGGTGATCGATCCGGTGAAAAAGGCGCTGGTCCGCCGGATCGCGCTCAAGAGCCACAGCGTCTCGATCGAGGCGACGCAACAGGCGAGCCCGCTGCTCGTGGCGTCGAAGCCCGACGGATCGCTCGACGTCTATGACGCGGCGACCGGCGCATTCCAGAGGACAATCGTCGGCGTGGTCCATGACCCGATGACGATGACGGCGGCGCGCTGATGGCCGGGATCACCCAGGCTGCAGCCCTCTTCCTGGCGCTGGTCCTGGCCGCCGCCGCCGTCCATAAACTGGTGGCGCGCGACCGGCTGACCATGGCGACCGGGCGGCTGCTTCGGCTCGATGCGCCGCTGGCCGGTGTCGCGATGCTCGCCGCGGCCGCGATCGAGGCCGCCGCCGCGATCGCGCTGGTGCTGACGCCCGCGCGGCCGATCGGCGCGCTGCTCGCCGCCGCGCTCTGGTCAAGCTATGGCGTGGCATTGCTCGCGGCGCGGCGACGCGGCGAAAGCGCCTTTGATTGCGGCTGCGGCTTTGCCGTTCAGCGCAAGCCCGTCGACAGCTTCACCATGGCGCGCCCCTTCGGGCTGGTCCTGCTCGCCCTGTTCGTCGCTTCGGCGCCGGGCGCCCCTGCCCCGCTTGTCGAGCCCGTCTTTGCCGCGCTCGCGCTCTACGCCCTGTTCCTTGCCGCCGGCGAGATCGCCGCCCTGCCCTCCAAACGGAGCCTTGCCCGATGAGCAGCCTGTTTCTCGCTTCGCAGATCTTCCTCTGGATCACCGTCGGCGTGCTCGGCGTGCTCGTCGCCGCGCTCGCCCGCCAGGTCGGCGTGCTCCACGAACGCATCGCCCCTGCCGGTGCGCTGACCCTGCATCAAAAGGTCAATGTCGGCGATGCCGGCCCCAGCATGACGCTGGCTGCGCTCGACGGCACGAAAGTGACGATCGGCGGCGTCCGTCCGGGCCGCAGCCAGCTGCTGTTCTTCCTCTCGCCCGATTGCCCGGTCTGCAAGACCCTGCTGCCGATCATCCGTTCGGCCAATGGCGCGGAGAATGACTGGCTCGACATCGTGCTGGCCAGCGACGGAGAGGCGGCCGCGCATCGCCGGCTGGTGATGGCGGAGAATCTCGCGGGCTTCCCCTATGTGCTTTCCGAAACGCTCGGCCGGCAATTGGGCGTGTCCAAGCTGCCTTATGCCGTGCTGCTGGATGAGAATGGCAAGATCGCGTCGCTCGGTCTCGTCAACAACCGTGAGCATCTGGAAAGCCTGTTCGAGGCCAAGGAGCGTGGTGTCGCCTCCATCCAGCAATATCTCGCACAACGCTGAACACCGGACAGGGGGATCACCATGTCGCATCTCGACAGTTTCGCCGAACGGATGACGCGCAAGGTCGCGCAGTCGACCTCGCGCCGCAGCCTGCTCACCCTGATCGGCGGTGCCATCACCGGCGCGGCGGTGATCCCCGTCCTCCCGGTCTCGCGCGCCCAGGCGCAGAGCCATGGCGGCGGCCCCAGCGGCATGGCGCCGCAGACCACGGGCAATCCGCAGGATCCCGGCGACCAAACCCAATGCGATTATTGGCGCTATTGCGCGATCGACGGCTTTCTGTGCAGCTGCTGCGGGGGATCGGCGAGCACTTGCCCGCCGGGCACCGAGATGTCGCCGATCACCTGGATCGGCACCTGCCGCAACCCGGCCGACAACCGCGCCTATATCATCAGCTACAATGACTGCTGCGGCAAATCCTCGTGCGGGAACTGCCTGTGCAACCGCAATGACGGCGACCGGCCGATGGTGCGTCCGCAGGCGAACAACGACATCAACTGGTGCCTGGGCACCGAAAGCGCGATCTACAATTGCTCGACTGCGGTGATCCTCGGCGTGGCGGTTGACGAGAAATGATCCGCCGGTTCGCATTGCTGGGTCTTGCCGTGTTTGCCGCCCCCGCGGCCGCGCAGACGGCGGACGGCGCCGCGATCTACAAGCGCTGCGCCGCCTGCCATCTCGCCACCGGCGCCGGCGTGCCGGGCGCCTTTCCGCCGCTGCGCGCAGATATCCGCGCGCTCGCGGCCAAGCCCGACGGCCGCCGCTATCTGATACTGGTCGTGACCAAGGGCGTGTCCGGGCCGATCACGGTGGAGGGCAAACCCTATCGCGGCGTGATGCCGGCGCAGGCGGGCCTGGGCGATGTCCAGATCGCCGCGGTACTCAACCATGTGCTCGCGACTTCGGCCAAGGGCGGGACCGCCAAGCCCTTCACCGCCGCCGAGGTCGCGCAGGTCAAGGCGGGTGCTGCCGGGATGACGCCCGCCGCGATCGGCAAGCTCAACGCGGCGCTTTCCGCGAAATGAAATTTGCTTCCGCCCTTGCGCTTTTTGCCGCCGGGGTGGCGGCAACCGGCGGCGTGGCGGCGGGCATCGCCATGCCCGGCGTCGAAAAGCCGGCACGCGCGCACAGCAACTGGATCCTCAAATGCCAGGGCTGCCACCGCGCCGATGCGACCGGCACACCGCAGACCACGCCGGCGATGGCGGGCATCATCGGCACTTTCCTGAAAACGCCCGAGGGCCGCGACTATCTGGCGCGCGTGCCCGGCGTGGCGAGCGCGGCGCTGCCCGACGCCGAGCTCGCCGAGCTTTTGAACTGGACGTTGCTGCGCTTCGATCCCGCGCACGTCCCCAAAGATTTCAAGCCCTACACGACCAAAGAGGTGGGGCAATTACGCAGCAGGCCGCTCCGGACCGAAGCTGCCGCGGTGCGCGCGCGCATCCTGGCCAGCCTCTCTTCCGGTGGAGGAACAGAATAATAAGGGGAGAAGAGAATGACGATATCCAGCCCGCGCCGCACCGTCGTGCGGTTCGCCGCCCTGCTGCTCGCCGGAAGCTCCGGCACAGCGATCGCGCAGGACGCAACACCTGCCCAAGCCGAACCGGCGCCCGTCGAAATGGGCGCCGATATCGTCGTCACCGCGCAGAAGCGATCGGAACGGCTTCAGGAAGTGCCGATCTCGATTTCGGCGATCGCCGGCGACGCGCTCCAGAAACAGCGCGTCACCCAGGCCGACGAGCTCGTCAGCAAGATTCCCAATCTCCAGCTCACCTCCACCGTCGGCGACAACACGCCGATCTTCGCGCTGCGCGGCGTCTCCATGTCCGATTACAGCCTCAACCAGGCGAGCCCGGTCGCGACCTATTATGACGAAGTCTATAAGGGCAATTTCGCATTCCTCGGCGTCGCGATGTTCGATCTCGAGCGTGTCGAGGTGCTGCGCGGACCACAGGGCACGCTCTACGGCAAGAACACCACGGGTGGCGCGGTCAATCTGATCAGCCGCGCGCCGCGGCTCGGCGAGACCGACGGCTATTTCAACCTCGGTTACGGCAATTACAATCGCATGGAGATGAACGGCGCGGTCAACGTGCCGCTGGGCGATATCGCGGCGGCGCGCGTCGCCGTCACCGTCGCGCGTGCCGATGGCTGGTTCAAGAACCAGCTGCCCGGCCAGCCCGACCTGGCGGGCGTACGCGAATATGGCGTGCGCGGATCCTTGCTGCTCGAACCGTCGGACAGCGTGCGTTTCGTGCTGCGCGCATCGACCAGCTATCAGAATCCGCGCAATTACGGCATTTATGCCCAACCCGAAGCAATCAACCGGCCAGGCCTCGGCCGTCGCCAGATCGAGGCGAACGTCACCGACCGGCGCCATGCCCGCACCTATTCGGTGGCGCTCACCAGCACATTCGATGTCGGCGATGCGCTTGCGATCACCAGCGTGACCTCATGGGACAAAGGGAGCCTGCGTTTCTACGAGGATACCGACGGCACCGCGACCGAACTGCTCGAAATCCCCTATGCCGACCGTGCGACCCAGTTCGCGCAGGATCTGCGCCTGACCAGCGATTTCGACGGGCCGTTCAACTTCATCCTCGGCGCCTATTTCAACCGCGAAAAGGTCTATAACGAAACCACGTTCGAGATCGGCAAGGACATCGACTCCGATGGCCTGCCCGGCGTCACCGACCAGGATTGCGCGATCGGCCTGCCGCTCGGCTGCCTGTTCCGCAACAGCTTCGATCAGTTGAAGAAAAGCTATGCGCTCTATTCGGATATGAGCTTCGAGATCAGCGATGCGCTCAAGCTGCGCGGCGGCCTGCGCTATACCAAGGACAAGGGATCGCAGACCAATTTCGAATCCAACGCGCTCGGCCCCAACGGCGTGCTGGTGGTCAACCTGATCCCGCCATCGTCGCTGCGCTACAGCACCAACAACCTGTCCGGAAAGATCGGCTTCGACTACAAGATCGATCGCGACGCGCTGATCTACGCCAATTACAGCCGCGGCTATCGCGCGCCGAGCTTCAATGCCCAGGCCTTCTTCGATCCGTCGGAACTCTCGATCGCCAAGGCGGAGAAGATCGACGCGTTCGAGCTGGGCGCCAAGACCCAGTTCGCCGATCGCCGGATCACGCTCAACGCCGCAGTGTTCCACTACAGCTACAGCAACCAGCAATTCATCAATGTCGATCCGGCGACCGCCGCGCAGACATTGCTCAACATCCCGAGCTCGCGGATCATGGGCGGCGAAGCCGAACTGACCGCACGGGCGAGCGACATGCTGACCTTGCGCGCAGGCATCGGCATCCTCGACACCAAGATCAAGCGCGGCATCGTCAGCGGCGTCGACGTGGCGGGCAACAAGCTGTCCAATGCCCCGTCCTTCACCTTCGCCGGCGGTGTCGATGCGACGGTGGTCGACGGCCCGAGCGGCAAGTTCAGCCTTCACGGCGATATGAGCTATGCCACCAGCCAATATTTCGAAGTGCTCAACGTCCCCCGGCTGAAGCAGGGCGCCTATGCGCTGCTATCGGGCCATATCGACTGGGAATCGGCAGACGGGCGATGGAATGCGTCGATCTGGGGTAAGAATCTGACCAACAAATTCTACTTCACCTCGCGCGTCGACCTGCTCGCGGGCTTCGGTTTCGACTATAACCACGTCGGAACGCCGCGGACCTACGGCATCAGCGTCGGAACGCGATTCTGACCATGACGAAAAACAAGGCGGTGAAGCCGCCCGCAAGGAGAGCGATATGACCGGATACAAGCTGCTGATCGGCGGCGCGCTCGTCGATGGCGACATGACCATGGACGTGCTCAATCCCGCGACCGAAACGGTGCTCGCCACCTGCCCGCGCGCGTCCGAGGCACAGCTCGACGCCGCGGTCGCCGCGGCCAAGGCCGCCTTTCCCGCATGGGCCGCCACACCGATCACCGCGCGTCGGGCGCTGCTGCTCAAGCTTGCCGATGGATTGCAGGCGCGCGCGCCCGAATTCGCCCGGCTGCTGACGCAGGAACAGGGCAAGCCGCTGCCCGAAGCGACGGCCGAGATCGCCTATACCGAGGCGTTCATCCGTCATCTCGCCACGCTCGAACTCGAAGAGAAATTGATCGAGGACGGCGACAGCCGCCGCGTCCAGATGAAGCGCAAGCCGCTGGGCGTCGTCGGCGCGATCATCCCCTGGAATTTCCCGGTGCTGATCGTCGCATTCAAACTGCCGCTGGCACTGCTGGCCGGCAACACCATCGTCGTGAAGCCCGCGCCGACGACGCCGCTCACAACCTTGCTGCTGGGCGAACTCTGCGCGGAGATCTTCCCGGCCGGCGTGGTCAACATCGTCACCGATCAGAACGACCTGGGCGCGCGGCTGACCAGCCATCCCGATGTCGCCAAGGTCTCGTTCACCGGATCGACCGAAACCGGCAAGAAAGTGATGGCGAGCGCCGCCGCCTCGATCAAGCGGATCACGCTGGAACTGGGCGGCAACGACGCGGCGATCGTGCTGCCCGATGCCGACCCCGCCAAGGCGGCGCCCGGCATCTTCGGCGGCGCCTTCCTCAACGCGGGGCAGGTCTGCCTGGCGATCAAGCGCGTCTACGTCCATGACGACATCTATGACGAGATGTGCGCGGCGCTGGCCAAGCTTGCCGAAGCGGCGGTGGTCGATGACGGGCTGCTGCAGGGCGCGCAGATCGGTCCGCTCCAGAACAAGGCGCAATATGAGAAAGTGAAGACCTTCATCGACGATGCCCGCGCCAACGGCAACATCATCGCCGGCGGCACGGTGGACGATCGCCCCGGCTATTTCGTCCGCCCCACCATCGTGCGCGACATTTCGGACGGCACGAAACTGGTCGACGAGGAACAGTTCGGCCCGATCCTGCCGGTCATCCGCTTTTCCGACGCCGAGGATGCGCTGGCCCGCGCCAATGCCTCGCCCTGGGGGCTGGGCGGATCGGTCTGGTCGGGCGACCGCGACACCGCCTATGACCTGGCCGAGCGGATGGAGGCCGGTACGGTCTGGATCAACAAGCATCTCGATTTCGGCCCCAACATCCCGTTCGGCGGCGCCAAGCAATCGGGCATCGGCGTCGAGTTCGCCGAGGAAGGGCTGGCAGAATTCACGCAGATCCGGGTGATCAACGAGGCCAAATGACCGACACCATTTTCAACTGGGATCCGCCCGCGCGCTACAATTTCGCGCGGGACGAGATCGGCCGCCTCGCCGCCGAACGGCCCGACGACCGAGCATTGCTGTGGACCGATGCCGCCGGCAAGTTGATCGACCGCAGCTTCGCCGAACTTGCCGGCCATGCCGCACAAGCCGCGGCGGTGCTGGCGGGCGTGGGGGTGAAGCGCGGCGATACCGTGCTGATCCTGCTGTCGCGCGAGATCGAATGGTGGGAATTGATGCTGGGCTGCCTGGCATTGGGCGCGATCGCCTCGCCCGGCACGATCCAGCTCAGCGCCAAGGACATCGCCTATCGTCGCGACGCGGCGCAGGCAACATGCGTGATCGCGGGTGGAGACATTGCAGAACGGGTGGAGGCCGCACTTGCCGGCCAGCATGTGGCGCTGATCCATATCGGCGGCGGCCGCGCGGGCTGGCGCGATTATGGCGCGGAGAAGCAGGAAGCGACGCCGCTGGCCGGAATCGCCGACGCCGCATTCGACGAGGATGCGCTCTGCTATTTCACCAGCGGCACCACCGGCCAGCCCAAGATGACGATCCACGGCCATGGCTATGCGCTCGCCCACCAGATCACGGGCCGCTACTGGCTCGACCTGAAACCCGGCGACCTTCACTGGAATCTCTCGGATACCGGCTGGGCGAAGGCCGCGTGGAGCAGCCTGTTCGCGCCCTGGCTGATGGGGGCCGCGATCTTCGTCAACCATGCGCCCGGCTTCGATCCGGCGGCAACGCTCGACCTGCTGGCACGTTTTCCGATCACCACGCTCTGCGCGCCCCCGACGGCGTACCGCATGTTCGTGCGCGCCGACCTTGCCGGCCGCGCATTCCCGGCGCTGCGTCATTGCGTCAGCGCAGGCGAGCCTCTCAATCCCGAAGTGATCGATCTGTGGAAGGCCGCGACCGGGCTCGATATCCATGACGGCTATGGCCAGACCGAAACGGTGTTGCTGTGCTGCAACCGCCCGGGCGCGTCGCGGATCGGCGCGATGGGCCGCCCTGCCCCCGGCATCGATCTGGCGGTGATCGACGAGAATGGCGTTCCCGCAGCGCCGGGCGCGGAAGGCGATGTCGCGCTGCGCACCGGCGACGCCCGCCCCCCCCGGCCTGTTCACCGGCTATCGTGGCGAGCCCGAACGCACCGCCGGCGTTTTCCGTGACGGCTGGTATCTGACCGGTGACCGCGCCACCGTCGACGCGGACGGCTTCTTCTGGTTCGTCGGCCGCGCCGACGACGTCATCCTCTCCGCCGGCTACCGGATCGGCCCGTTCGAGGTGGAAAGCGCCTTGTTCGAGCATCCAGCCGTCGCCGAAAGCGCGGTGGTCGCCAGCCCCGATCCGACGCGCGGCGAAGTGGTGAAGGCGTTCGTCGTGCTCGCCGCCGGCCATTCGGGATCGGACGCGCTGGCCGCCGAGCTTCAGAGTCATGTGAAAGCGACAACCGCCCCCTACAAATATCCGCGCAAAATCGAGTTCGTCGGGAGCTTGCCCAAAACGGTCAGCGGAAAGATAAGACGGAAGGAACTGCGCGAACAGGAATGGGCCAAGACCGAAACATGACCCAAAGCTATGTGAAGGGTGCGGACGCCCCGGCGCTGATCGAGAAGACGATCGGTGCCCAGTTCGACGAGACCGTCGCGCGTTTTCCCGGCCAGCTCGCGCTGATCGTCCGTCATCAGGGCGTCCGCTGGACCTATGCCGAGCTTGCCGGGCGCGTCGACGCGCTGGCGCGCGGGCTGCTCGCCACAGGGCTCGCCCCCGGCGACCGGGTCGGGATCTGGGCGCCCAATTGTTCCGAATGGACATTGATGCAGTTCGCGACCGCCAAGGCGGGATTGATCCTGGTCAATATCAACCCCGCCTATCGCACTGCCGAACTCGAATATGCACTGAACAAGGTGGGCTGCGCCGCGCTTGTGCTCGCTCCCTCGCACAAGACCAGCGATTATGTCGCGATGCTGCGCGAACTGGCGCCCGAACTGGCTGGCGCCACGCCCGGCGCGCTTCACGCCGCGCGCCTGCCCGCGCTACGCCTCGTCGCCACGCTCGGCGACGCATCGCATGCCGGCTGCTTGCCCTTCGCCGCGCTGGCGGCCGGTGGAGACGCGGCGCTTCCCGATACGCTGGCGCCAGACGACGCGGTCAACATCCAGTTCACCAGCGGCACCACGGGTTTCCCCAAGGGGGCGACGCTGTCGCACCGCAATATCCTCAACAACGGCCAGTTCGTGGGGCGCGGCATCAAGCTGCAACCAGGCGAACGCGTCTGCATTCCCGTTCCGCTCTATCATTGTTTCGGCATGGTGATGGGCAATCTCGCCTGCATCGTTCATGGCGCGACCATGGTCTATCCGGCCGAGGCGTTCGATCCGCTCGCCGTGCTCGAAGCGGTGGAGGCAGAGGGCTGCGCCGCGCTCTACGGCGTGCCGACGATGTTCATCGCCGCGCTCAATCACCCGGAGTTCGACCGGTTCGACCTGCGCTCGCTGCGCACCGGCATCATGGCAGGATCGCCCTGCCCGATCGCGGTGATGGAGGAAGTGATCGCGCGCATGCACATGCGCGAAGTGACGATCGCCTATGGCATGACCGAGACCAGCCCGGTCAGCTTCCAGAGCGAGACCGACGATCCGCTGGACCTGCGCGTCTCCACCGTCGGCCGCATCCAGCCGCATCTGGAAGTGAAGCTGGTCGATGCCGTCGGTGAAACCGTCGCGCATGGCGAGACCGGCGAGCTGTGCACGCGCGGTTATTCGGTGATGATCGGCTATTGGGACGATCCGGCGCGGACGGCCGAGGCGATCGACGCCGATGGCTGGATGCACACCGGCGACCTCGCGACGATCGACGAGGCCGGATATTGCCGGATCGTCGGACGGATCAAGGATATGGTGATCCGCGGCGGCGAGAATATCTATCCGCGCGAGATCGAGGAATTCCTGCTCACGCACGAAGCGATCGCCGACGCACAGGTGATCGGTGTGCCCGACGAACGCTATGGCGAGGAACTGTGCGCCTGGATCGTGCTGCGCCCCGGCGCCGCGATCGACGATGAGGCGGTCCGCACCCATTGCCGTGGCCGAATCGCCCATTTCAAGATCCCCCGGCACATCCGCTTCGTCGAAACCTTTCCGATGACGGTGACGGGCAAGGTCCAGAAATTCGCGATGCGTGAGGAGATGATTGCGATTTTCGCCGCCGACGCGAACTGAGGTCAGGCCGACCTTCTGCCATTCTTCACTCAGACAGTTCTGAGCGCTTTGCTTCGCTCACCTTTCGGCTATGTAGACGACCGATATCGCTTCGCTGATCTGGAGACCGTTGGTGCGCAGGGGGATTGTGCTGGCTGGGGGAACGGGCACACGCCTCTATCCTGCCACGCGCGCGTTGAGCAAACAGCTCATGCCGATCTACGACAAGCCGATGATCTATTATCCGCTGTCGGTGCTGATGATGGCGGGTATCCGCGAAATCCTGATCATCACCACGCCCCATGAACAGGCAGCCTTCCAGAATCTGCTCGGCGACGGATCGGATTGGGGCATCACGCTGCGCTATGAAGTGCAGCCCGAGCCCGGCGGGCTTGCCCAGGCCTTCCATATCGGCGGCGACTTCGTCGATGGCGGCCCCAGCGCATTGATCCTGGGCGATAACATCTTCTACGGCCACGGCCTGCCCGAACTGCTTGGGCGCGCAGATGCACGCGACACTGGCGCCACCGTGTTCGGCTATCATGTCTCGGATCCCGAGCGTTACGGCGTCGTCGAGTTCGACAAGGACTTCCGTGCGGTCTCGGTCGAAGAGAAACCGGCAAATCCGCGCTCCAACTATGCGGTAACCGGCCTCTATTTCTACGACCATCGCGTCGTCGATTTCTCGCGCCGGATCACGCCTTCGGCGCGCGGCGAGCTCGAAATCACCGACATCAACCGCCTCTATCTGGAGGAAGGCGCGCTCAACGTCGAACTGATGGGCCGCGGCTATGCCTGGCTCGACACCGGCACCCATGCCTCGCTGCTCGAAGCGGCGCATTTCACGCAAGTGATCGAAGAACGCCAGGGCCTCAAGATTTGCTGCCCCGAGGAAATTGCCTGGAACCAGGGTATGATCGACGACGCGCAGTTGCTTCGCCTTGCCGAACCTTTGAGCAAAAGCGGTTACGGCCATTATCTGCTGAAGCTGCTCGACCAGAAGTCGCGCGCGTGAAACTGGTCGATACCAACCTGCCCGAGGTCAGGATCGTCGAGCCGACGGTGTTCGGCGACGATCGCGGCTTCTTCCTGGAAAGCTGGAATGCCGCGGCATTCGCCAAGGCCGGACTCGACCTGAGCTTCGTTCAGGACAATCACAGCCGCTCGGCGAAAGGCGTGCTGCGCGGGCTGCATTATCAGCGCCGCCAGCCGCAGGGGAAGCTCGTCAGGGTCATCAGGGGCGCGGTGTTCGACGTCGCCGTCGATATCCGTCGCAGCTCGTCCAATTTCGGAAAATGGGTGGGCGTGACGCTGTCGGAAGCGAACAAGCGCATGCTGTGGGTGCCGCCCGGCTTCGCCCACGGTTTCCTCAGCCTGGAGGACGGCACCGAATTTCTTTACAAATGCACCGATTTCTATGCGCCCGACGATGAGCATTCGCTGCTCTGGTCCGATCCGGCGCTGGCGATCGACTGGCCGCTCGACGGTATCGGCGCGCCCCAGCTTTCGGGGAAGGACGCGGCCGCGCCGGGGCTCGACGCGGCGGACGTCTTCGCATGAAGCTGCTGCTGCTCGGCGCGGACGGACAAGTCGGTCGCGCGCTGCGCGCCGCCTGCCCCGCCGGCGCCTCGGTGATAGCGCTCAACCGCAACGCCTGCGACTTGTCGGACGAAAGCTCGATCCGCGCGGCAATCGCGAGCGCCGGATGCGACTGGCTGGTAAACGCCGCCGCCTATACCGCCGTCGATCGCGCCGAGAGCGAGGAAACGCTGGTCCAGACCATCAACGGCGCGGCGCCCGGCTGGATCGGTTCTGCCACGCGAGCGGCGGGCATCCGCGTCGTGCATATCTCGACCGACTTCGTTTTCGACGGGACTGCCGGCACGCCCTATCGGCCCGACAGCCCGACCAATCCGCTCAGCGTCTACGGTCGATCCAAGCTGGCCGGGGAGATCGCGTTGCGTACCGCCGATCCCGATGCACTGATCGTGCGGACATCCTGGATTTACGCCGCCCAGGGTGGCAATTTCCCGCTGACGATGCTGCGGCTGATGCGCGAGCGCGACGAGGTCCGTGTCGTGACCGATCAGATCGGCACCCCCACCTGGGCAACGACGCTCGCCGGCGCGTTGTGGACCCTGATGGCAGCCGGCGCCTCGGGCACACACCATCTGACCGATGCGGGCGTCGCGAGTTGGTACGATCTGGCGGCGGCGGTTGCCGAAGAGGCGTTCGCGATCGGCCTGCTGGCGCGCATTCCCGTGATCGTCCCGATCGCCACGATCGATTACCCCACCCCCGCGCGCCGGCCGGCCTATAGTGTGCTCGACAAGAGTTCGGCCTGGTCGCTGCTGGGTGCCCCCACCCCGCACTGGCGCCTAACGCTGCGCACTATGCTGAGGGAACTGATCGAGCGTGGCTAACCTTCTCGTCACCGGCGGCGCCGGCTTTATCGGCGCGAATTTCGTCCGTCGTTGGACGATCCAATATCCGGCCGATACCGTGATCGTGCTCGACGCGCTCACCTATGCCGGCAATCGCGCCAATCTGGTGGGTATCGACGTGTCGCTGATCGAAGCATCGATCGGCGACACCGACCGGGTTCGCGAGATCCTGCGCGCCCACGATGTCGACACGATCGTCCATTTCGCGGCCGAAAGCCATGTCGACCGCTCGATCGACGGCCCCGACGCCTTTATCGAGACCAATGTCGTCGGCACGCACAGCTTGCTCAAAGCCGCCAAGGCGGAGTGGCTCGATACGGGGATCGGCAGGAATCGGCGCTTTCATCATGTCTCAACCGACGAAGTTTATGGCAGTCTGGGCACGGACGATCCGGCATTCAGCGAAACGACGCCCTATGCCCCCAATTCGCCCTATTCGGCGTCGAAAGCAGCCAGCGATCATCTGGTGCGCGCCTATCACCACACATTCGGCCTGCGCACGACAACGAGCAATTGCTCGAACAATTACGGCCCCTACCAATTCCCAGAGAAATTGATTCCGCTGTTCCTGATCAATTGCCTGACGGGCAAGCCGCTGCCGATCTATGGCGACGGCATGAACGTGCGCGACTGGCTGCATGTCGAGGACCATTGCCGCGGTATCGAACTGGTACTTGAGCATGGCAGGCCTGGCGAAACCTATAATATCGGCGGCGGACAGGAATTGCCCAACATGGCCGTAATCGATGCGATCTGCCGGACCGTCGACACTGCTTTCGCGGCGGATCCCCGGCTTGCCGCGCGTTTTCCCAACGCACCGGCCGCACGCGGTGAAGCCAGCATCTCGCTCAAGACCTATGTTGCCGATCGGCTGGGCCATGACCGGCGCTATGCGATCGACGAGCGCAAGGCGCGGGAGGAACTCGGCTATACGCCTTCACGCGATTTCGTTTACGGTTTCGCGGAGACCCTTGACTGGTATCTTAAAAACGAAAGCTGGTGGCGCGCGGTGCTCGACGGAAGCTACCGGAATCCGGCGTAACAAAACCCACTGACAGCTTCTGTTAAGTCCGCCGGATGCAAATTGGCCGGCCAAATGTTCTCCGTGCTCAGGTGGATATGTGCCCTTAGTCAACAGACGTTCGTTCATCGGTGCATGCGGCGGCTTCCTGTCCGCCAGCTGCTACGCACAAACGGCGCGCCCCATCTTCCGACCTGAAGACTATGGGGCAAGCGGACAAGGGCACACCGACGACACCAAGGCGATCCAAGAAGCGCTGGAGGAAGTGAAACGCAATCACGGCATATTGATGCTGCGGGGCAATTATCTCGTCTCGCAGATGATGCTGGACGGAAGCGACTATGATGTCGAGACCGCGCCAGGCACGACGCTCCTTCACAAAAAAGGCGGCGGCCGCCGCCCTCTGATCTGGATAACGGGATCGCGAATTTCGGTCGCCGATCTCGATCTGGTCGGCAATATCGATACGGACGAGGGTGAATGGAATCACGGTGTGGAGATCGGCGGGGCGCGCGATCCGGTCACGCGTATCAGCCTGGGCAATATCCGGGGCCGCCGGATCCGGGGTGACGTTCTCTATGTCGGGGGAACAGGCGAGGCCTCCGTCACGCATATCCGGGCCGGAAGGATAAGCGGAGACGATGTCTTCCGGAGCATCTGTTCGATTACGGGAGCGAAGGACGTATTGATCGAGGCCGTGCGAGGCGGATGGTGCGGATACACGACCCTCGACATCGAACCCAACGACGACCAAGGAACATTCCCCGATGAAATAAGGGTCAATCTGGTCGAAGGCAGCAAATTCCAGATTGCCGGCCAGTTGCATCATCCGGTGGGAACCGTTCGAATCCTGCGCATGATCCTCGATGACAGGCAAACGAGGCAGGCATCAACACCCTACCCCAATTTCGACAGGGACGTGGGTGCATCGTTGACGAACTGGACCAATCTCGAGATTGGATCGATCGCGTGCTACGGCAAACGCTGGTGTTCGATTTTCGCGGCCTTTCTTCCCGAACAAGTCCGGGGAAAGCTCTCCATCCAATCCTATCTTGGCGTGGACAACGGCCTGGATCCTTCAAGGACCAATCGGAAACAATTCGGCGAGATGCACCTGTCCGGTGCCGGTCAAGTGAGGATCGAGCGCGCCACGATCACCAAATCAAGACCGAGCGATCAACGCTGCTTTACGGCGGACCCCTCAACGAAAATCATCATAGCAAACAAGAAATTCAAAAACTGCATCACATGACGTGACTACCAGAGATTGCTATAAAAAAGATCCCTCACAAAATAGATATATGGCACAGTCATAAACAGGTACACCAACAACAGTGCCACCCTTGATAGGTAATTCTCTCTATAAAAACTATAATTTGAATAATTAAGATCGAATGACAAACACAGAAGAGCTATAACAATCGTACGATTTACAAAAGGAAACCACATAGCGGTCATCACAAAAACGACCGACATTCCAACAATGTCAAATATGTAGTCAAGCTTCATCTTTCTGAATCTTGCAAATGATACATAAGTTGCAAAAATCACAAAAACGGCAAAGGACTTAAGGCCAATCGATTTTACGTCGTCGGAATAAATTCCTGACCTTTCCCGAACAGATCCTATATACAACGCCGCCGCGTAGAAAATTACCGAAAAAATAACCGGCACATATTTATTACGAGTTGAGAATGGTCCAGCCGCAATCATTATCACATGGCTGGCACCAGCAACCACCGATATGACAGCGGCTCTAATATACTTATTATAATCGAAAGTCAGAAAGTACGACAAAACAAGTATCGCAACCGCAAATCTCATCGACGATGTATATAACGTCTCAAAGAGAGAAACTATCAATATAAAAATCTCGACACTGGTCGTTCTTCTGTAGATTTTATACAGTAAAAATGCAGAAAGAGCCGCCTCAAGCCACAGCCATATTCTGAAAAAAGGTGATATCTGAAGCAGAAATATGTGCAAAGGTTCTATTTTTGTAAGCGTATATATCCACCATCCGCGCTCCAGAGACAATCCGCTGAAGTACGAGAAATAGTTTCGCGTATCGGAATTATATGTTTCGAGCCTAAATCCACCACAGACAATCAAGATCATGCAAGAAATAAGCATGGCAATCTTGATCGGAAAATGACGAAAAACCACAGTCACACACAGTGCCGCAGCATTGAACAGGATCAGCGCAATCTCGATCCTGAGCAGGAGTTCGTCATTTATATATACGTTGTCCACGTTCTCCGCTCACAGATCTGTCATACCGCTCGCGCGACTGCGAGAGCATTCCAGCTTTGGTCGTCAAGCGGTTGGTCGAACTCCGGAAAGTTGCTCAACGACAGGCATTCGAACCCGCTCATGCGCAGAAGCAGTTCGAACTCCTGCGGAAAGAAGAAGCGCATCTTGTGCGTCTCGCGAGTTTCTCCGGCATAGCGGCCGCTTTCGATCTGCCACAGCCTGAAATGAACATCCGCCGTGTGCGAAAAACTGTCCACCTGCGTGGAGGCCGACCTTATCGAAATGCCATTTTCTTCGTCCATGACACGGACGCGGTCACTCGGCCGAACCGACAGTACGGCCGGGCCATACCAGAAATCGCATATAAAAAGGGCACCCGGCGAGAGATGCCGCCTGATATTGGCCAGCCCGGTCAGAACATCGTCATTCGTGGTCAGGTAGCTGACAACCGCAAACATCATCACTGCGGCATCGAATGTTCCCTTGGCATCGAATGTTCGTGCGTCCCCTTCGACCCATGCCGGCGCATTTTCAAAGGTTCGCGCTTCCGCATTTGCTCGCGCCAGGGCGAGCATCGCAGGCGACAGATCGACACCGGTGCAACGATATCCGCGCGATGCGAACTCGGAAACATGGCGCCCCGTACCGCATCCGATATCGAGGATGGATTGCGGCGTTGCTCCGTGCCGACGGAACATCGTTTCAACGATGTCGCATTCGCCCGAATAGTCCTTCGCGGCATACATCGCATCATATCGATCCGCATAAAGAGAGCCGAATACGGACATGGGATCTCCATTCGTCGCGGGGCAAGAGCTAGTTCAGGACAGCGCGGACTGCGTCACATACCAAATCCATCTGGTCAATCGTGATAGCGAGACCCGATGGAATGTAGAGTCCCTTGCGCGCGATGCGCTCGGTCACCGGGTAGCGCTCCCCGACGAACAGACCACGATCATGAAATACGGGCTGTTCATGCATGCCGAGGAAGAAGGGGCGCGTCTCGACGTCCCGGGCGCGCAATGCGCCGGCAAAGCCAACCGCGTCCATTTCCCGCTCATCGGTCAGCAAGATGGGGTACACCCAGAACACCCCCCGCGCCCAATCATGCTCGGTAGCAAGTTGAATATCCGGGATATCCCCAAGGCGCTCGTGATAGGCTGCGGCAATGGCGCGCTTGCGCTCCACGATCGACTCGATGCGCCGAACCTGGTTCACGCCGACCGCAGCCTGCATGTTGGTCAAGCGAAACTGATGCCCCATCTCGGTGTGGAGAAAGCGCCGCTCCGGAATGAAGCACAGATTACGCAATTGCCGGCATCGATCGGCGATCACTGGGTCGCTTGTCAGCACCATGCCGCCCTCGCCGGTCGTGATCAGCTTGTTGGCGAAAAAACTGAATGTCGAGATATGCCCCATGCTTCCACAGGTTCGCCAGGCCGGATCCTTACTGCTGCGATTCGACAGGTAGCGCGCGCCATGCACTTCCGCGGCATCCTCGATGACAAACAGCCCGTATCGTTCCGCAAGCGCCAGGACCGGATCCATGTCGACCGGATGGCCGAACATGTGAACGACCATGATCGCTTTTGTCCGGGGGGTTATCCGGGCCTCGATGGCATGTACGTCCATGCAGAAAGTGTCGGGTACGCAGTCGACAAGAACGGGAACCGCCCCGACCCGTACCACCGCATTCGCACAGCTTATGATCGTATAGCTCGGCATGACGACTTCGTCGCCATTGCCCAGCCGCAATGCCTCAACCGCGACTTCGAGTGCCGTCGTGCCGTTCGATACCGCGATACCATGATCCTGCCCGCAATACCGAGCCCATTCCGTTTCGAATTCATCGACGAAGCGGCCGGCCGACGAGATCCATCCGGAACGGAATGCTTCCTCAAGCGCCTTGAAATCTTCCTCTTCAAGCAACGGTTCGTTCACTGGGACCCACGCCATATTCAAAAGCGCTCCTTATCCGCGTTTCCGACATATGGGCCCTGCTTGACCTCGAAAAGCACGGTGTCCTCCATCATCCGGAAACCGTGTCCTCCCCCCAGCAACAGCACGATGCTTCCTTCGCCGAGCGCACGCGTCGCCACAAAGGCACGATGCGCGTCGAATATATCGATCTCACACCGCCCCTTTCGAACGACGATACACTCCGTCGTGCCATGGACCTCGCGGACGACAGGCAGGTGCACATGGGGCGTGATCGCCGAACCGGCCGGATAGACGATCATTCCCATCTGCTGACCAAAATCGTCCGGCGTCAGGAACTGGGTGCGATCGGGCACCCAGTCCGCACGGACGATATAGGCCAGCGGCGTACCGCCGCTCGAAATGATTTCGACAGGCGAACCCGTTACCGCATCGGTCATCAATAGAGCGTCCGGCGCTTGGTCGCCGCGGCTCGCAACTCACCCTCGGCTTCCGCCAGGTCCGAAGAAACCATGTCCTCGACCAGCGCGTCGAAGGATGTACGCGGTTCCCATCCGAGCTGCCGTTTCGCCTTCGACGGATCACCAAGCAGGGTCTCCACCTCGGTCGGGCGGAAATAACCTGGATCCACTTCGACGATGCAGCGCCCGTCATCGAGAAAACCCTTCTCCTCGACGCCCTCGCCTCGCCAATGGATCGGCATATCAAGTCTTGCCGCGACTCTTTCGAGAAAATCGCGCACGCTGTATTGCATACCCGTGGCGATGACATAGTCCTCTGCCGAGGATTGCTGCAACATCAACCATTGCGCTTCGACATAGTCCTTCGCGTGGCCCCAGTCTCGCTTGGCGTCGAGATTGCCCATATACAGGCGGTTCTGCATCCCCAGCTTGATCCGGGCCATGCCGCGGGTAATCTTGCGAGTTACGAAAGTCTCCCCTCGAACCGGAGACTCGTGGTTGAACAATATCCCGTTGCAAGCGTACATTCCGTAGGCTTCGCGGTAATTGACCGTAATCCAATAGGCATAGAGCTTCGCGACCGCATAGGGGGACCGCGGATAAAACGGCGTGGTCTCGCGCTGGGGCGTCTCCTGTACGAGGCCGTAAAGCTCCGATGTCGATGCCTGATAGAAACGGGTCCGCTTGTCCAGGCCCGCGATACGAATGGCCTCCAGCAGACGCAGCGCACCAAGCGCGTCGGAGTTTCCGGTATATTCCGGTTCCTCGAACGACACCGCCACATGGCTTTGCGCAGCCAGGTTGTAAACTTCGTCGGGCTCCACCAGCTGGACAACACGCAGCAGGCTGCTCGCATCCGTCATATCGCCATAATGGAGAGTCAGGCTCCCGCCACTCTCATGCGGATCCGCGTAGAGATGGTCGATACGCCCAGTGTTGAACGAGGATATGCGACGGCGAACGCCGTGAACCTGATAACCCTTTTTGATAAGAAATTCAGCGAGATAAGCACCGTCTTGCCCGGTAACGCCAGTGATCAGTGCGGTCTTCATGGTCTCACTCTTCATACACGCCGATCCGGTCCAAACGCATACCGGTCAAAGCAAATCTGCTTACACATGGCATCCGCAGATGCAAAAGCCTTTCGTCGGCATCAGCGACCTTTGCGTCGCGACAGCCACCAGCGACGTAGCGGCCGCAGCAAAGGACGACGACCGAGAGCCGACAATAGCCGCCTGGGGCTGGCGATGCGTCTCGCGATATCCCAGCGCGTTTCATTCCTCGCAGCAACTCCGCCCAAGGCGCTGGGAATTATCGCTTTCACGACAGCCTCGATATGACGGGCATGCCTGCCTTCGAGCAGCGCCCGCCAGAGCGTGTAATGTTCTCGCGCATAATGCTCCCATGTCAGATGGGCGACCGACGAAATCCGGGCAGCACGCTCATCAGCAAGACTGGAAAAGACCCGATAGAGATCATCGTCGGTCCAGACCGGATGCGTGATCCCGTTGGGGAGATCGCAATGAAACCCCTGCGGGGTCACGATCGTCTTCACGCCCGCCGCAAGGGCATCCAGCGTTCCCAGGGAGCCCTCATCACGCCCCAGATAGAGATAATAATCGAATTGAGGCAAAGCGATGCAAGTATCCCGGTAATCGTTCGTATAGCTCTCGCTTCCCGGAAAATAGCGGATCTCCGCTCCCGCCGCGCCCAGCGTCTCGATCACCTTTTCCCAGCCCGACCCGAAAATGTCGAAGCGGAAGGCATCGAGGGACATTCGCTGCGCCAGCCGCTCAAGCATGAACTCGCGCTTCCGTCCATCGGCATAGATACGGCTCGTCAGGCCGATGACTATGCGTGCCGGGGGGGCCGAAAAATCATGCCCCGGAACCGCGAAAGACAAGGATGTCGCGGGCACCTTCTGCTCGATCAGGTAAGCGCGATGATGGCTCGATATGCAGATACCCACGTCGACACCATTGGCGAGTTCCTCCCGCACCATGTGTATCTTGAACGGATCGTCGAGATGCGTGATCATCATCGTCGTCGGCGTAGAATGCGGAACATTGGCAAAGGCATAGCTCATCCAATGATTGATCTGCGCCGTCGAATCCGCCTCGGGACCGATTTCGACCAGGAATCCGTGATCTTCCCCGAAAGCAGCCAGGCGCTCGGCCATCTTCTGGATGATCCACCCGGCATTGTCGGGGCTAAGAACGATACGGAGTCTGATCGGCTCTACCATGAAAAAATTCCACGCCTGCGCAATAGAATGAAGGAAAGAATGAACGGCAGGGCATAAGCGATGGAAACACCGATCGCAGCTCCGGTCAGCCCGAATTGCCATGCTCCGATCAATATGGCGGCCAGCCCGACGCCATTGCCCAACAGGCTGGCGCGCATCTGAATCGCGGAATGACCGGACCCCACGGCAAGCGAGTGGGTCCACATCAAGGGCATGGAGACGAGCACCCAGCCCGCAATGAACGGAAAGATCGTCGCCGACGGCGCGAAACTCGCCCCCAGGAACAGGTCTGCCAGCAACCAGACTCCCAACCAGGCGGATCCAAACAGAACAAGCGCGAACAGAGCAAGCCCTGTCGTCATGAGCTTCAGCAATCGCGTGAGTCCAGGCCCGTCACCATCGATATACAACGAAGACAGCTTGGGCATAATGACGATGTAAACGGGATCAGCCAAACGCCATGCGGCGCTCGCGAGATTCTTGGCCATGCGATAGACGCCAACCTGAGACAGATCGAGAAATATACCGACGATGATTACGTCAATTTCCTTTGTGACATAATCGGTTGCCGATATGATCTGATTGCTGAACAGATACCCTCTGTTTTTCGATATGACGGCGCCCCATCCGTGCGCGGCCTCTTTCAGCCCCAGACCATATCGTTGGCGAAACGCCACAACGCCGCTTCTCGCCAGCAATATATTATGAACGATCGCCACGATAAGCTGGCTGATCAAGATCGCCTCGACGCTTGCCTTGCCGGCCAGGATAAGTGCGAGCAACGCCGCAATCCGTACAATCCAGTCAGATAATTGTATCTTGACGAAGACATCGAGCCGATCATTGACTCGAAGAATTCCCATAGATGTAGAATATGTTAGCTTACTCAAATAAAGCATCACGCTCGAAATTATCATAATCTCAATATCGATCAAAAATATCGAGAAATAATTAACTACGAATGAAACAAGCAATGAAACTACAAAAGATACGGCCTTTAGCGCGAAATCAAGAGGGTACAAGCTTGCTATATTCTTACCGATTTCACTCTTCTCATGCTTGTTTCCATGAGCGTCAAAATGAATTACGACTTCCTGGAAACGACAATCCAGCAACCCCTGGACAAGAGTGGGAATACTGACGGCCAGGGCATACATCCCGAAATCGGAGGCACCCAGCACGCGCCCCGCGACAACGAGGTAAAGCGCACCAATCAAACCCACTCCGAGATTGGATGCATATTGCCACTTGAAGGCGCGCGCCAGCTTGCTCGACAACAGCGCCTTTATCGTGTCGATACACGAGGTATTTGGAGAATGTCCCGATTTCATAGGGCCGCCGATCGCAAAGCTGTTCGCTCGTCAAAGCGACCAGTAAGATATCTCCGCCGGTATCATATCGCGCTGCAGAGCATTTTTCACATCGAAGATCGCAGCCGATTTGCCGAGCATGCCGACAAGATCAGCGTGACGATCCAGATAGAATTGATGGCCAACTGCGACGATCAGCAGATCCAAAAGCTTTAAATCCTCGAACGGGACGGTTCGCAACCCATATTCATGCTCGACCTCCGCCGGATCGGCAAAGGGGTCATGAATCAGCGGCTCGATCGAAAAATCCCGCAAACGCGACACTATGTCCGGGACTTTCGAATTGCGGATATCCGGCACATTCTCCTTGAAGGTTATCCCCAGCAGACCGACACGCGCGCTCGATGGCGCCGTGCCCATCCGCGACAGGATCTGAACCGCCCTGTCAGCGACGAAGATAGGCATATTGTCGTTGATACGGCGCCCTGAAAGGATCACCTCGGGGTGATAACCGAGCTTCTGCGCAGCAGACGTCAGATAATAAGGATCGACACCGATACAGTGCCCCCCCACAAGCCCTGGAGAAAAGGGAAGGAAATTCCATTTCGTACGCGCGGCATCAAGCACGTCACGGGTAGCGATCCCCATCCTGTCGAAAATGAGGCTCAGTTCGTTCATCAATGCGATATTGACGTCGCGCTGGACATTCTCGATGACTTTTGCCGCTTCCGCCACCCTGATGGAGGGGGCTTCGTGCAACCCTGCCTCGATGATGGCCCCATAGACGGCCCTTACGCGCGCCAGACTGGCCGAATCCTCCGCCGCGACGATCTTGACGATGGTCTCGAGCCTGTGGACATGATCGCCCGGATTGATGCGCTCCGGACTGTAGCCAAGGAAAAAGTCGCGGCCACGCTTGAGGCCTGAATGCCCTTCTATCAACGGTCCACAGATATCATCCGTGACACCGGGGTAGACCGTCGACTCGAATACCACGAGCGCCCCCTTGGACAGCCGTTTGCCAAGAAGCGCACATGCACTCTCGATCGGTCGGAGGTCGGGGCGATTTTCATCGTCGATAGGCGTCGGCACGGTGACGATCAGGAAGCTCGCTCCGCTCAGCGCTTCCGGATCCGCCGTGATCATGAGATCCGATGCAGCCAGATCCTCTTCCGAAACTTCCCCAGTCCAGTCCACGCCCGCCCTGAGCGAAGTGACACGGCGCTCGGCCACATCGAAGCCGATCACCCCTTCGAATTTTTTCGCCAGCGCGATAGCGACTGGCAATCCGACATATCCCAAACCGACAATGGCAATCTTCTCGTTTCGGGATCTCACAATGCTCGCACCAGATTGGAGGACAGGGAAAGATGCTTTCTGGACCACGGCATCGCCCCTCGCCGCCCATCCTTTATGGCGCGTCTCAGCCGCACGCGCTGCATTGCATCGCCCCTCGAAATACCGCTCTCCAGAAGCAGCTCGCCGCTCGCGCAGGCTTCACCGGACACGGCGGCAGACGCGTATCCAGTTCGAAGCGCCGCTCCACAGCCACCGCCGATCAGGATCGGCGCGCCTTGGATGACCGTCGATGCGCTTTGCGAATAGTCAGGTCGCAGGTGCCGTTCGGATCCAGACCAAACCCATCCCAATATGTCATCCATTTGGTTTCCGGCGGTCATCCATGGGCCCGTTCAGCAATCTGTCGCGGAAGTATCAGAACCCCCTGCCCTGTCAATGAGCCGAGGCATTCCACGGCGTTGACACTGCCCTTGCCGCTTCCTAACCGCTATCGAATATGAACGCGATCGGCCGGGGAAAACATGGAATGTCAGACCGCCCTATCGTTGTCGTTGGCGCCACTGGTTTCGTCGGAGCAGCACTTGTCCGGCATTTCCTCAAAATGGAACGGCCAGTTCTGTCCGTTGGACGAAGACCAGCCCAAGCTACGCCAGCACCTTATCTTGAAATACCGGCGTTCGAACACACGCCCCTTGTCGATGCCTTCAAGGGTGCTTCGCTCGTCATCAATTGCATTGGAAAGACAGGAAACGAAACCGCCGAACCACAGGCCTCCGCGCACAATGCCAATGCGTCTTTGCCGGTCGCGCTCTACCAGGCGGCCTGCGCCGCGGGGGTCGGTCAATTCGTGCACATCAGTTCGGTTGCGGCCATTGGCTCGACCAGCACACCCGGGCGCCTTGCAAGGGACGATGATCTTCCCCAGCCATCCAATAGCTATGGCAAGACCAAACTCATTGGCGATGAGGCCCTGAAGGCGGCACAGGCCTCGACGAAGTTACTGATCCTTCGCCCTCCAATTCTGTATGATGCCGGAGTTTCGGGGATATTCGGGCTCTTGATGCGGTGCGCCCGCCTCGGACTGCCCCTTCCCTTCGCCAATCTGCACAATGTCCGCAACTTCATGTTTATCGGCAATCTGGCCGATGCGATCCTGACGGCCAGCGATCGCGGTACAGGCGGAACCTTTCTCGTCACCGGCGGTCCCGCGATCCGGATCGACGACCTCTACTCGGCGTTGTGCCGAACCGCAGGTCATTCGCGTCGTTCCTATCCGCTCCCCACGCCGTTTATGCGCCTTTTGGCGAGGACGATCCTCAGATCAAGGGCGGAAAGCCTGCTGGCCGACGCTGCCTATGATGATCACCCCTTCAGAATCGCGGCAAACTGGTCGCCCAAATTTGATCTGATGCAGTCTCTGGCATTCACCATGCACCCCACATTTTCGATGGAAACCGATACGTGAAGATCGTCGTATTAGGGACACAGCCCGAATATCTTGTGGGGCTGCGAGCGCCGTTGCTGCGGCATTTGAAAGAAATCGGCCATGACGTCCATGCGATTGGCGCAGCCGATGTTCCCGCCGTCGCCAGTCAGCTCGACATCTGGGGCATTGCCTATCACGTCGCACCGATCAGCCGAACCGGTCTCAATCCGCTGAACGACCTGCGCGCATTGCTGAGCCTTTGGACCACGTTGCGCCGGATCAAGCCCGACGTCTTTCTTGCGTATACGATCAAGCCGGTCGTATTCGGGCTGCCCGTGGCCGCGTTGGCCGGAATACCCAGGCGCTACGCCTTGATCGCGGGCCGCGGTTTTGCCTTCCTGCCCGGCAAGGAATGGAAGAGACGCATTGCCCGCATGCTCGCGACCCTGTTTTACAGATTTGGCCTTCGGTTCGCGACCGGCGTCATGTTTCAAAATGAGGATGACCGCAGCCTCTTCCAGACAAGCCGAATGATCGGAAAAAAGGCGATTACTGTGCGAGTCAACGGCTCGGGCGTCGACTTGGATCATTACGAAAGCACGCCTTTGCCGACCGGGCCGATGACCTTCGTCATGATCTCGAGGCTCATCAAAGACAAGGGAGTGGTCGAATTCGTCGAGGCGGCACGCCTCGTCAAGCTAAGATACCCAGACTCGCGCTTCATAATCGTTGGCCCCGCAGATCCGTCACCCAACGCAATCTGCCCAACCGTCATCGAACAATGGCGGCGGGAGAACATCGTCGAGCTTGCCGGACAACAGGACGACGTCCGTCCATGGATTGCCAGTGGCCATGTCTATGTACTGCCATCCTATGGCGAAGGGCTTCCCCGGTCCGTCCTGGAGGCGATGGCCATGGGCCGAGCCATCATCACGACGCAAACCTCGGGTTGCCGGGATACCGTGATCGACGGTACAAATGGATATCTTGTTCCGGTTGGCGACTCATCGCTGCTTGCGGACCGGATGCAGCAGTTCATTGTCACGCCGACACTGGCGGCAAGCATGGCGACCGCCAGCCTGAGCTATGTCCGGGCGACTTTCGATGTGAAAATCGTCAACCGTCAGGTTACCGATTTCATGGGCCTATCCTGAATGCTCTATCGGACAGCGTCCCCGGCCCCACGGCCCAGCGCAGTACGGATCAGGAGCTTCAGGTCGCCGATGAGCGATCGTTCACGAACATAGGCTGCATCGACGCTTGCCAGCCTGTGCGGAGTGGACATGTCGACCCCTGCCAATTGCGCCTGGCCCGTAATGCCCGGCCGTGCCGAAAAAACGCCCAGCCGCTCTCTCTCCTCGATCAGCTCGACCTGAATCGGCAGACAGGGACGCGGCCCCACGAAGCTCATGTCCCCCTTCAGCACAGACCAGATTTGAGGCAATTCGTCGAGTTTCGTGCGCCTGAGCCAACGGCCAACCGCCGTCACCTGCGCAGCGGACACCTCGTGCGAAGCGCAATCCCTTGTATCGGACCGCATTGTCCTCAGTTTGACGAGCACGAACGGCTTTTGATTTCGCCCGACCCGGAGCTGACGAAACAGTGCTGAGCCTGGAGAATCGATCCGAATGATCACGATCGCCACCAGCACAACCACCAAACTCGGTACAGCGAGCAACGCGGCGAGACAGATATCCAATATTCTCTTGGTCATTCCGATTCTCGACCACAACGCTCAGTTCGATGGCGCAGATGGCGCAACCCTGACGGATTTGACGACCAGTTCGATTCCGTCCTGCGCCTCGCCGCCTGCGACGACAAATTCCAGAAACACCACTTCGCAAGCCGGAGGCACATTGAAACGTCCCCCGAAGGATTTGGCGGCGGCCGGCATTAAATTATCGCCACGCCATATGAAAATGGCGCGCGGCTTGGCGATGCAATTCACTTCCCAATGCGCATCGGCCTTCTGTCCCTGGCGCACCACCTCTTGCGAGGAAGCGATATCATAAGAGCCCGGCGCGAGCCGCAGCATCTTGCGCGCCATAACGCCCTGCTCGCCCGGACCAGAGAAAATCCTCACATGCTGAAACGGAGCCTTATCCGCCGGCTCAAGCGACGAGCCCGCCAGGGGCGACTGATTGAACGACCATGAGACCGGCAAGAGCCGAGCGTTAGTCGAGCCTCGCGACAATTCCGCGGAACCGAGCATCTCGGCACTTACCGTGCGCTGTGTCCGAAAGACATGTTCGAGCAACTGGAAATGATGAGCCTCAGCCAGCTTTTGAAGCAGGCGCGTCTGCACATCCCGGTACTCATCGGATCGATCGATACCACCAGCTTGGACAACCGCCATCGCCAGATATTGGGCATCATCATTGTCCAATGCATAATGCAGGAAAGGCGTCATCCAGGAAGGTTGATTCTTTATATACGGGCCGAATGCTTTACGAATTTCCGGCTCACGAAGCGCCGAGGTAAGAATAGGGAACAACAGTTCCGGACTTGATGGAGAAGTGCGCAATGCGACGTCATAGTGAATCAGGGCTTGCGGAATATCATTCTTGAAAATGCTATATTCGATAAGCCATATTTGCGCAGTCAGGTCCCGTCGCGTCAATTGATTCGACAACCGCGCCAATCGCACTGCGTCTGCCCGATCCCCTTCTACATCCTTCATTATTCCAAGCAGCAACAAGGCCCGCGGGTTCAGCGCCTGACCACGAAGCGAGCCAAGGATCAGGTCACGGCTTCTCGCGGTATCCCGCGTTGCATCTCCGCTGGTAAGCGCACTACCAGCCAATCCGATCAATCCCATCGGATCGTTCGGCGAAAACCGCAGCGTCAGATGCGGGTTCTTGAACCGGGTAATGCCGACAACCGCATTCACCGCCGAGAAATAGGCAGTCGTCAGTCCGGCCAGGGCGAACAGCAACAGGACCGCGTAGCGCAACGGCGACGCCGATCGCTTCTTCCCTACGGATCGGGCGTTTTCACGCTTTCCTGTCGGCGTCATCGCCATATCCATATCCGTAGTCGTAACCATAACCATGCCCCGCCTGACGAGACTTCAGCTTTGTCAGGACGCCACCCAGGACCGTCGCGTGAACCGAGCGGAGACGCTCGATCGCCATCTGAACACCGCGGACGGCAACTCCCTCCGCCTCGATCACGAACACGCACCCCTGCACGAACCGCGAGATCAGCGGAGCATCGGCAAGCCCCAGGATTGGCGGAGAATCGATAATCACGTGATCGAATTTGCCCAGCAATTGCTCGACAAGCGCTCCCAACCGCTCCGTGCTGAGGAGTTCCGCCGCGCTTGGCGGCATCTGCCCGGCGGACATCATCGCCAGGCCCGCAAACTCCGTACCCTGTACGAGCGGCTCCCACGCATTGTCACCTGCCAGAAAGTTGCTGAGGCCATTCTCGTTGGCGCCACCGGCATATTGATGGATCGACGGCGAACGCATGTCCGCATCCATGATCAGTACCGTCTTTCCCGTTCTGGCCAGAACAGTCGCCAAGGCGAAGCTGGTCGTGCTCTTACCCTCGGCCTGCCGTGTACTGGTGATCATGAGGGACCGGGGCACGCCAGCGTCGGTGGAAAATGCCAGATTTGTCCTGATCGCCAGATAAGCCTCGGAAATCGTCGATTTGGCATCGCGAAGCTGCTCAAGGACATCGTCGTCCTCAACATCGGGCACGCTTCCCAGAAGCGGGATGTGGAGATCTTCACCAACCTGCCCAGGCTCCCTCAAGCCCTCGTCGATCTGCTCGAGGGCAAAGGTGGCAGCCGCCGCCGTGCCCAAACCGAGTAGCAGCGACAGGACCAGATTGAGAGGAAGGCTGGGCGCGGATGGCTCGTCTGGCGCCTTAGCGACATCGACCACAGCGATATTGTTCGCACCGACGCCGGCGACGCCGATCTCCTTGTAGCGCTGGAGAAGGCCGTCATAGAGTTCCCGGTTCGTGTCGGCCTCGCGCTGATAAATATTATAGCGGATACTATCACGCTGCTGCGCCCCAAGGCGATTCTTCAACTCGTCCACGCGTGTCTGCAGCCCCTGCTCACGCTTCAATGCCGCTGCATATTGCAAGGACACGGCGGACCGCACACGCCCTTCCTCTCTCGCCATGCTCGCATCGAGTGCATTGATCTGCTCCTTCAACGCGCGCGCGGCCGGATATCCCGGCTCGAACTGGACAAGCAGCTTGGCATAGTCCGCGGCAAGCTCGGCGCGCTTCTGGCGCAATTGCGCAATCGCCTGATTATTCAACGCTTCTTCATTTGCTCCGCCGGGCGTCGCCACCTTGGCGCGGCTCTCGGCCGCGATCCGGTCCGCTGTCGCCTGCGCAAGAGCCTTGTTCAACGCCTCGAGGTCGTCACTGACCAGAGTACGCTCCGTGCGTGTCTTGCCATTTGGATCTTCCGACTTGGCGAGAGTCACGATATTCTTCTGCGCCGCATATCTGACCAGATCGGATTCGGACTGTTGAAGTCGAGTCCGCAATTCGGCCAAGCGGCCCTCAAGGAATTTGCGCGCGTCAGCGGTTGAACTAAAGCGGCGATCGATACTCGAGGCGATGAACTGGGCAGCCCAGCTGTTCACGATCCGAGCCGACAGCGCGGACGATGAACTGGTATAGCTGATATCGACGAGGCTCGACCCCCGTACCGGCGAAATAGAGATATTCTTCAGCAACAATTTGACCGCACGGCGCTCGCGTTCCTGGCGCTCGGCGACGCCCAGCGGCAACCCCCTGCGATCCTGAAAGAACGAGCCGCCGTCCGCAGACTCCCCATGGGCGGCAAAGAACGCATCATTCAGTGCGAGATTCTGATCTCTCGCAACGCGTTCCGCCAGAGAACGTGCTTCCAGCAGCGAATACTGCGTCTGGTAGAACTCAAATTCCCGACCCACTTCATCGGATTCCAGGCCGGCGACACCTGTTACCTTCTTCTGCTCTCGACTGATCTCCAGACGCGAGGTCGCGGTATATTTCGGCGTCATCAGCAAAGTCACCACCAATCCGCCAACGAGGCAGGTGATCACGATCCCGATAATCACCAGCTTCCAACGAACGGCGATTTGCCAATATTGGAGAATCGCCGGTGCCTTGATGCGCTCCCTTTCATCATCCTGCCCCCGAAATTCCGAGGAAGGCAAGGCGTGACCATTAGCCGGAGCGAACTTAGAATATGGCATTACAGATCATAGTCCATCGGAATGAGAGCGCTGTGTTTCAACTTTTCAACGACGATTCTGGATAAGCGCGACGATCGGCGCGATTGCGAGCGGCGCCGCCTGCAAAATGCTGGCGAACATACGAGCCGATTTCGACTCTCCGACGACGACAATATCACTGGCGAACACCTCAGGATCCGAATAAGCGCCGCGCCTGATTGCCTGAAGATTGTAAAGGGCAACCATTTGCTGCCCCTTCACTTTCCGGAAAATCACGACGTCGTCTTTCTTCGCGAACTCATCCAGGCCCTTTGCCGTTGCAACCGCGCGCATCAAGGTCATGTGCCCGATCACAGGATATAGACCAGGCTCACGCACTTGGCCGTCGATCGTGACGGTCTGGCTCAGAGTCTGCTCCAGATTGACGGTAACCTGTGGATTCTTGACAAAACGTCCCCGCAACTGACCTTCGATATCGTTCGCCAACTGCGCCGGAGTCTTGTTCGCCGCCTCGATACTTCCAACAAGCGGAAAGGATATCCGGCCGCTGGCATCGGCCTGGACCTTCTTCTCGCTCAACTCCTCGATGCCAAAAACATCGATGATCAGCTTGTCGAACGGACCGATCAGATAAGGGCGGGCAGCGTTCGTAAGATCGCTGCCATCGGGCGGCGGCAGCTCGGTACTCTGTACGACCTGAATGGTCGGCTCGCCGCCAAGCGGCTGCGGTCCAGCACAAGCCGCCAAGCCGCAAACGAGCATAAGAGGAACGAACCTGGTCACCATCTCCAACCTTCCAGCAATCCCGATTTGGGCCAATCCCACAGCCTGGCTCCAATCTCATTCACGACCGAATACTCGCGCGCACCTGCCTGCTCGCGTCACTCAGCCAACATATAGCGATCAAGAACAAACACATTAGTGAAGGCGTTCGCAGGGGATAATCCACGACACTCGCCATGACGAGCATCAAACTGATGATGGCACCGAGTCGTCCGAACTTCACAAGGGGCCTGTCGCGTTGTGTCGTCCGAAACAGCGGCCACGCCCAGTACACCAGAAAGCCAATGGCGGTCAGCAGCAAAAGCAGCGCCGGCAGCCCACCCGTCAACATCAGTTCGAGAAAGTCGTTGTGCGCATGGTTGACATAGGTGGCGCTGAGCAGAGCATCGGGCTCATCCACCTGGTAGACCTCGACGAACGATCCGAACCCGGAACCGAAGGGAAAATACTTCCACCCCATATCAAGGATAGGCTTCCAGATGGAGAAACGGAGATCATCCACCTTGTCCGGCGCGAACAGGGCGTCCACCGCTCGAGCCCGAGACAATATGACGGTCAGCGCTGCCAGGGCGATCGCGGAGAAGGCGCCGGCGATGTAGCGTGGATCGATTTTGCGAACTTTCCGCTTCGGCTGCTTCGAAAACTGGGGACGGTGATAGATCAGCGCAACCGACAGCAATCCGACCATCCCCGTCAACAAGCCCGCTCGCGACCCGGTCACCAGGAGAAGCGGTATGAGAAAGGCACCCATCGCAAACGCCAGCCATCCCCGGAGACGCGCCTGCTCGATCGACCGCGCTCCAGTGCAAGCGTGCAATGCAAGCATTGGCAACAAACAGGCCAGGATCAATGCCTGATGGTTCCTGTTGGCAAACAGCCCCACTGACAAACCGTTGTTGGTGATATCGTAGAAATAGAGTGGTCCGTTCTCAGGTCCGATCGTTTGCAGCAGGCCCAGGAAACCACTGAGCAATCCGAACAAGATGACGATGGGAAGGAGCATATGCTTCTCTTCCCTAGTGCAGCGCACCATAAGAATGAGCACGGTGAACGGCGCCACGAGGGAGAACAGAGCATTCCAGGTTCGGACGGGCGTCATGCTAAGCGGCCGCCACTGGCCGGAAAGCCCCGCAAGCCTATCCGCTTCGATGATCGCCTCCCGTCCGGGAAGCGATTGCCAAAGCACCGGCGGCAGCGGCACAAGTTGCAAGGCGACCAGCAATAGGCAGGCGAATGCAATGCCGATCAGCGCCAGATTCGCTCGAAGCTCGATCCGCGAAATTCCCCAAAGGCCGTAGAAGAGGAAGAAAACCGAGACAGGGCGCAAAAGCAGAAGGGATTGGACATCGTCGCGCGCGCCCCCTCCGATCAGAAAGACGATCGAAAGGAACGCGCTTAGCGCCCAGAAGTGCGGAGATATGTCGCGAAGGCTAGACAGATGGGTTCGCAAATGGACCTCTGAAGTGAGAGGAACCGAGGAGGAAGGTCGAATTTTCCATGACATTCCATGAGGTGATGCACAACCCCACGCGTTGCCCGATCATTTTCGAGTCCTCGTGCCTGGTCCATCCTCTCCCCCCTCCGGCGCGCCCACGTGGCTTTCGATATACTCCGGCACGAGTTCCTTGAGCATGCGCAGCGTCGCATCGCCATCCTGACGTTTGAGTGCTTCGCGGAGCGCCTTCAACCGCGCATCCAGCTCAGACCAGGGCACGAAGCTCTCATTCGCCTTCATGATCAACGGGTGAGTCGTAGAGACCGTATCACCCGCGATAAGCAGTTCTTCATACAGCTTTTCACCGGGCCGCAAGCCGATCTCGAGAATGTCGATCTCCCCATCAGGATTGCTCGCATCACGAACCGAAAGGCCTGAAAATGCTATCATCTTCCGTGCCAGATCCATGATGCGAACAGGGTCGCCCATATCAAGCAGGAAGACCTCTCCACCTTCGGCCATCGCGCCTGCCTGTATAACAAGTTGAGCTGCTTCGGGTATCAGCATGAAATAGCGCGTCATATCCGCATGGGTGATGGTAAGCGGCCCACCTTCGCGAATCTGATTTCGAAACAGCGGCACAACCGAGCCGCTCGATCCCAGGACATTGCCGAAACGCACCATTGAGAAGCGCGTCGCGCCATCTTCCGCCGCCAATGCCTGGAGGACCTGCTCAGCCAGACGCTTCGTCATGCCCATGATGCTTGTGGGACGGACAGCCTTGTCGGTGGAGATCAGCACGAAATTCGCCACCATGTGCCTGCGTGCCGCCAGCGCCATGCAATAGGTACCGAAAATATTGTTCCGGACGCCTTCGACAGGATTATACTCGACCAACGGCACATGCTTATAGGCCGCGGCATGGAAGACGGTGAGGGGCCGCCACTCACCGAGAATGGATTCGACCCTCGCTTCATCCTCGACCGACCCGAGAAGCGGCACGAGATTGGTCTTCTGTCCGCTTTTGGCCAATGCGGACGCCAATTCCTGATGAACGGAATAAAGCGAATACTCACTCTGCTCGAACAGAAGGAGATGCGCGGGGTCGGAAGCGATGATCTGCCGGCAGAGCTCGCTGCCGATCGAACCACCCGCTCCCGTCACCATGACGGTCTCGCCGCGAATATTCCGGACAAGCAATCGAGGATCAGGAACGACGCGGCCGCGCCCAAGCAGATCCTCAATATCGACATCGTGCAAATCGGAAACGTGAACACGCCCGTGAACCAGATCGATCATCCCCGGCAAAGTCTGGATCTTGACCGGTAAGCTCGTTAGCGATTCGATGATCTCATTGCGCCGGCGTCGGGACGCGGACGGCATTGCAAGCAGGATATGAGAAATGCCAAGCCGCGCCACGTCCGCCGCGACGGATTCCCTTGAAAAGACGGGTCGTCCGTCGACGGTCTGCCCCACAAGATTGGAACTGTCGTCGATATATCCGCGCAGTTCCATCTGCCCTCCCTGACGCAAAGCCGAGGCAAGCTGCCGGCCGGCGGAACCAGCTCCGTAAATCAACACATTCGGTTTGGCCGCCGGTGCCGATCCGTTCTCGGACAGGCGGAACAATTGCACGGTGAGTGCACGGGAGCCAATGACGAGCAGGAACAATATGACCGGCTGGAGCAGGCCGATGGTCCGCGGCACGCCGGGGATTCCATATAGTGTAAACAACCCCGCATAAGGGATCGCAAAAAGAACGATGCCACGCCCAATGGTGAGTATGGAGAGCGGACCGACGTGCCGAAAAACGGCGCGATAAATATGAATGCCCCAGAATATGGGCACACATAGGAAGATCGACATTCCGGTCGCGAGGAGCAGTGGTCTCGTAACCTCCGGTATGAATCCGAGCCGGAGATACAGCGCGATCACCATCGCCACGACGCAGCATGTCATGTCCGTCAGAATGACAAGAGCTTTCTTCACCGGGCGCGGCAACTCGGCCAAGAAGCTCAGAGGGAAGCGTTTGAACATGGCGTTCTCCACTCCCATCCAACTTTCAGCGACATGTCGGGACAGCAACAGATCTGCCAATTTTTCAGTATCTGAATATACACAACGGCACGATCAATCGAACAAACATCTCATTTTTCGGCATATTTTCTCGGACAACAGCAAATTATCAGTCGGTAGGCGATCAGAATTGCAGCGGTTGACGCTAGCAATGTTCATCGGTCTCGTCCACCGGCGCAAGACCGCAACGCCACCATTGCACAGACAAGAAAGGGTTGGCGTTCGACGTGCCGCACGGTTATGCGCCCGCTCATGACGGGTTCCCGGCGACGGGATCAAAAGGGAACGGGGTGCGGCTATGGCCGAAGCCTCGGCAGCCCCCGCTACTGTAACCGGCGAGCCATCGTGCCACATGCCACTGGAGCAATCCGGGAAGGCGGCACGAACAAGGCGTTGACCCGGGAGCCAGGAGACCTGCCCGTCATCGTCGTTCTTCCACACGGGCGGGGTGCACCGGGCGGGCGAGGTCTTCCTCGTTTGGCGACATCGTGACGTCGTTGAACGAAGGGACATATCCGTGAAGACCATATCGACTCTCGCCATCATTCTCGCCACCGCGTCTCCTGCGCTGGCCAATGATGCCTCCGCCGACGCCAGCGCCGACATCGTCATCACCGCGATCGGCGCCGCGCAGGATGCCGACGAGACCGGCCAGGCCGTCACCGTCATCGACCGCGCCGCGATCGAGCGCAGCCAGGCAGTGATCGCGACCGATCTGCTGATGCGCACGCCCGGCGTTTCGGTGACGCGTACCGGCGGCCCCGGTTCGGTGACGGCGGTGCGCATCCGCGGCGCCGAGGACGGCCAGACGCTCGTCCTGATCGACGGGGTGCGCGTCGGCGATCCGTCGGCGCCGTCGGGCGCCTATGATTTCGGCAATCTGATGATCGGCAACATCGACCGGATCGAAGTCGTGCGCGGCCCCAATTCGGTGCCCTGGGGCAGCCAGGCGCTGGGCGGCGTGGTCAACATCCTGACGGCACGCCCGAGCGAAGGGTTCCAGGCCCGTGCCCGCGCCGAATACGGATCCTATGACAGCGCCAACGCCACTGCCCTGATCTCGGGCAGCAGCGGCGCCTTTTCCGGCTCGATCGGCGGCAACTGGTTTCGCACCGACGGCGTGTCGCAATTTGCCGGCGGCACCGAGCGTGACGGCTATCGACAGTATAGCGCCAATGCCCGGCTCGGCATCGCGCTCGGCGAGAATTTCGACGTCGATCTGCGTGGCAGCTTCGCCGACAGCCGCACCGATCTCGACGGTTTCGCGCCTCCGACCTACGCCTTTGGCGATACCAACGAATATTCGACCGCGCAGGAGATCTACGGCTATGCCGGGATCAACGCCCGCCTGTTCGACGGACGGCTGAAGAACCGCCTCGCCTTCACCATCGCCGACATCGATCGCGACAATTTCAATCCCGATTTCGGCACGACACCGACCTTCCTTGCGCGCGGCCGTACCGAACGCTTCGAATATCAGGGCGATCTGACGTTGTCGGAGATGTTCCGCGCGGTCTTCGGTGCCGAGACCGAGACGTCGAAACTGTTCACCGACGACGGTTTCTCGCCGTCCGCCGCCAAGACCGGGATCGACAGCATCTATGGCCAGATCGTGATCAAGCCGGTCGCTGCGCTGACATTGACCGGTGGCGTCCGTCACGACGATCATGAGCAATTTGGCGGCCACACCACGATCGGCGCCAATGCGGCTCTGAAACTGGGCACCGGCACATTGCTGCGCGCCAATTATGGCGAGGGCTTCAAGGCGCCGACATTGTTCCAGCTCGACGACAGCATCACCGGCTACGGCAATCCGCTGCTCCGCCCCGAACAGGCGAAGAGCTATGATGTCGGCATCGAACAGACATTGCTCGATGGCGCGCTGGTTGCCGGCGTCACCCTGTTCCAGCGCCGTACCCGCAACCAGATCGATTTCATCTCCTGCATCGCGCCGCTCACCGGCATCTGTGCCAATCGCCCCTTCGGTACCTATGACAATATTGCGAAGGCACGCGCCAAGGGCCTGGAATTCCTGCTGGAGATGAAGCCGGTCGAGGCGTTGAATTTCACCGCATCCTACAGCTTCACCGATGCGGAGAACCGCACGCCGGGCGCCAATTTCGGCAATGATCTCGCCCGTCGCCCGCGCCACAGCGTCAGCGTGTCGGCGGATTATACGCCGATGGAGGGGCTCAGCCTGGGTGCGGACATACTGCATGTCGGCGACAGCTTCGACAATGCGGCGAACAGCGTCCGGCTCGATTCCTATGTGCTGACCGGTATCCGCGCCGCCTATACGATCGATGGGCGCTTCACTCTGTACGGTCGCGTCGATAACCTGTTCGACGTGAAATATCAGACCGCCGCACGATATGGGACATTGGGCCGCGCCGCCTATGTCGGCGTCCGGGCGGGATTTTGACAATCTCCGCGCGCTGGTTGCCGATGCTCCTGCCGCTCGCGGGATGCTCGGCCGCCGGCGCGCCGGATGCGCGACACGCACGCATCGTTTCGACCAATCCGTGCGCCGACGCGATCCTGATGGAAATCGCCCCGCATGATCGGATCGCGGCGATCAGCCATTATTCGCGCGATCCGACCTCGAGCTCGATCGATCCGGCGCTGGCCCGCCGTTTCCGCGCCACGGCGGGCACCGCGGAAGAGGTCGTCACCCTGGCGCCCGACCTCGTCATTTTCGGCAGTTTCGAGCCCGCTGCGTCGCGCGGCGCCTATGCTCGCGCCGGCATCCGCACGCTCGCCATCGACGTACCGTCGACACTGGCGGGCGCGCGCGCGCAAGTGATGACGATCGCAAATGCGATCGGCGAGCCGGCCCGCGGCCGCGCACTCGTCGCCCGGATCGACGCCGCCGCGGTCGCCGCGGCCCCACCACCGGGTAGCGTGCCTGTCCCCGCCTTGCTCTGGCATGGCGGCGGGCTGGTCTCGGGCGCGGGCACGCTCGACGATTCGCTGATGCGTCAGGCGGGCTTTCGCAATGCCGCCGCCGATTACGGCCTCAGCTTCACCGGCTATCTGCCGCTGGAACAGGTGGTGGCGAAACCGCCCCGGTTGATGCTCGTCCCCCCCGCCGCACGCGGCACCGATGATGAAAGCCGCATGCGCACGATGCGCGAGCGCGCCCTCGCGCGGATCGGCACCACCATGGAGGCCGACTTCCCCGAGCATCTCTCTTGGTGCGCCGGCCCGGTCGTCATTCCCGCGCTGAAACGGCTTGCCGAAATCCGGCGGGGGATCGGATGATGAGCCGCAATCTTGGCGTCACGCTTCTCCTCGCATTCGCCTGCATCGCAATGTTCGGCCTCTCGCTGATGGCCGGCAAGGTCTGGGTGCCGTTCTCGGCCTGGTTCGGCAACGATACCGGCTGGTGGATCATCCTGGAACTGCGCCTGCCGCGCGCGATCCTCGCGGCCGCGATCGGTGCGGCGCTCGGCCTGTCGGGTGCCGTGCTCCAGGGCTATCTGCGCAATCCGCTCGCCGATCCTACGCTGGTCGGCGTCGCTTCCACCGCAGCATTGGGCGCGGTCGGCGCGATCTTTTTCGGCTTCGCGCTTTCGCCCTTCGCCATCTTCGGCAGCGCGATGGCGGGCGCGGCACTCGCCGTAATGCTGCTCGCCTTTCTGGTCGGCCGATCGGGCAACGCGATCGCCTTCATCCTCGCGGGCATGGTGCTGTCCAGCCTGTCGGGCTCGCTCACCGCCTTTCTGATCTCGATCGCGCCCAATCCCTTCGCCACGTCGGAGATCATCTCGTGGCTGATGGGCGCACTCACCGATCGCAGCTTCGACGATGTGACGATGGCGCTGCCCTTCATCGCCGCTGGCATGGCATTGCTGGTCTTCTCCGCACCCGCGCTCGACCTGCTCAGCCTTGGCGAAGACGCCGCTCGCTCGCTTGGCCTGTCGACGGGACGGCTCCAGGCGATCATCGTCGCCGGGCTCGGCCTGGCGGTCGGCGCCTGCGTCGCCGTCTCCGGCGTCGTCGGCTTTGTCGGGCTGATCGTTCCGCATCTCGTCCGCCCGCTGGTCGGGCAGAAACCCTCGGCGCTGCTGCTGCCGTCGGCGCTTGGCGGCGCGGCGCTGTTGCTCGCCGCCGACAGCCTCGTCCGGCTTTCGCCCGGCGCCGGCGAGATCCGGCTCGGTATCGCGATGGCGCTGATCGGCACGCCTTTCTTCTTTGCGCTTCTTATCGACATGCGTCGGCGGTCGGCATGGCTCTGACCGCCGAAGCGCTCTCGCTCAGCCTCGGCCGTCGCCGCGTGCTCGACGATATCGGCCTGTCGCTGCGACCCGGCCGCATCACCGCGCTGCTCGGCCCCAATGGCGCAGGCAAGACCAGCCTGCTGCGCTGCCTGGCGGGCCTGGTGCGCCCCGATGCCGGCACGCCCGCGATCGACGGTACGCCGATCGCGGCACTTCCCTTGCGCGAACGCGCGCGCCGCATCGGCTATCTGCCTCAATCCGCGGAACTGGCCTGGAGCCTGACGGCGCAGGAAGTCGTCGCGCTCGGCCGCCATCCCTGGCGCTCCCCCTTTTCCGCGCCGTCCGAGGCTGACGCAATCGCGATCGCGGCCGCCATGGCGGCCACCGATACCGAGCGCTTCGCCCACCGGCCGACGGCCCAGCTTTCGGGCGGCGAACGCGCCCGCGTGTTATTGGCGCGCGTGCTGGCCGGCACACCCGAATGGCTACTCGCCGACGAACCGCTCGCCAGTCTCGACCCGGCGCACCAGATCGACATATTGGATCGTTTCCGCGCCGCTGCCGATCGCGGTTGTGGTGTGGTCCTCGTCCTGCACGATCTCAACCATGCCGCGCGCATCGCCGACGATGTCGCGCTGCTCAGCGGTGGTCGGCTGGTCGCGCACGGCCCGGCCATCGACACGCTTACCCCGGCGGCCATTGCCGAGATATTCGATCTCTCGGTCGAGATATTGCCGGCAGCCAGGGGCTATCCGATGCAGATCGTCACTTGCGGTCGGCGCGCATCCCCCCAATAGGTGCTCGAAATTTACGTTACGGAGCGCTAGAGGCTCACGATCTTTCAAGCGGGGGTGCCCATGTCGTCTTATGATGTCCTGATTGTCGGAGCTGGCCATGGTGGCGCGCAGGCGGCAGTGGTCCTTCGTCAACAGGGTTTCGAAGGCAGCATCGCCGTGGTCGGGGACGAACCCGAAATCCCCTATGAGCGCCCGCCCCTGTCCAAGGAATATTTCTCGGGCGAGAAGAGCTTCGAACGCATCCTGATCCGTCCCGCGAGCTTCTGGGTCGATCGCAATGTCGAGATGCTGACCGGCCGGCGCGTGACCGAGGTCGATCCGGCGGGCAAGACAGTCACCATCGCCGGCGGCGACACGATCGGTTACGGCACGCTGATCTGGGCGACGGGCGGAACGCCCCGGATGTTGCCATGTGACGGCGCCGACCTGGCCGGGGTCCATGTCGTGCGCACGCGCGCCGATGCCGATGCGATGATGGCGGCCCTCGATTCAATCACCGACGTGGTCGTCGTCGGCGGCGGCTATATCGGCCTCGAAGCCGCAGCCGTGCTGAGCAAGTTCGGCAAGACCGTCACGGTTCTGGAAGCGCTGCCGCGCGTGCTCGCGCGCGTCGCCGGGGAACCCCTGTCGCGCTTCTACGAAAGCGAGCACCGTGCGCACGGCGTCGATGTACGGCTGGAAGCCAGGCTCGACGGTTTCCAGGGCGAAGGCGGCAAGGTGACGGGCGTTCGCATGGCGGACGGCGAAGTGATCCCGGCGCAAATGGTGATCGTCGGCATCGGTATCATCCCCGCGGTCGGTCCACTGATCGCCGCCGGCGCCAATGGCGGCAACGGCGTGGACGTCGATCAGTTCTGCCGGACCTCGCTGCCCGACATCTATGCGATCGGCGACTGCGCCGCGCACGAGAACGGCTTTTGCCGCGGCCAGCGCATCCGGCTCGAATCGGTGCAGAACGCCAATGATCAGGCCGCGACGGTGGCCAAGGCGATCATGGGCGATGCCCAGCCCTATCACGCGGTGCCGTGGTTCTGGTCCAACCAGTACGACCTGCGCCTGCAGACCGTCGGGCTCTCGACCGATCATGACGACATCGTCGTCCGCGGCGACCCCGCCGCCCGCTCCTTCTCGGTCGTCTATCTGAAGGGCGACAAGGTGATCGCGCTCGACTGCGTCAATGCGACCAAGGATTATGTCCAGGGCCGCAAATTCGTGCTCGAGGGCCTTTCGCCGACGCGCGAGCAGCTCGCCGATGCAGGCACGCCGCTCAAGGAACTGCTGGTTTAGGGCCCGCCCACAAAAATCCGACGTCATCGCGAGGAGTATCGCGACGAAGCGATCCAGGGATGCATCAATCACTGGATTGCCGCGCTTAGATCCGTAGGATCGAAGTTCATCCTGAGGGCCCGCCCTGGCGGGCAGTTGAAGGGCTCGCAATGGCGGCTGGAATTTGCCGGCCCGGTTTTCTTATCCCCTGCTACTTCACGCTTCCCAGCGCGTTGACTCATGCACTCTGACGATCTAGTATCAAATGAAACTATATTGGAGCGCCCGCATGACCGATCTGTTCGACAATCCGCTTGGTCTCGACGGTTTCGAGTTCATCGAGTTCTGCGCACCGGAAAAGGGCGTTCTGGAACCGGCGTTCGAGGCGATGGGCTTTGCCCGGATCGCGCAGCACCGCTCGAAGGACGTGCATCTCTGGCGCCAGGGTGAGATCAACCTGATCGCCAACTACGAACCGCGTAGTCCGGCCGCCTATTTCGCCGCCGAGCATGGTCCGTCGGCCTGCGGCATGGCATTCCGCGTCAAGGACGCGGCCAAGGCCTATGACGAAGCCGTCGCGCGTGGCGCCGAACCGGTCGAAAGCAAGACCGGGGTGATGGAACTGCGCATCCCCGCGATCCGCGGCATAGGCGGCGCCTTCATCTATCTCGTCGATCGCTACGGCGACAATCTGTCGATCTACGATATCGATTTCGTCTACCTGCCCGGCGTCGACCGCCATCCGGTCGGCGCGGGCTTCAAGCTGGTCGATCACCTGACTCACAATGTCTATGGCGGCCGCATGGCGCATTGGGCGGGCTTTTACGAGCGTGTCTTCAATTTCCGGGAGATCCGCTATTTCGACATCAAGGGTGAATATACCGGCCTCACCAGCCGCGCGATGACCGCGCCCGACGGCAAGATTCGCATTCCGCTGAACGAGGAAGGCAAGGCCGGTGGCGGACAGATCGAGGAATATCTGCGCGAATATAATGGCGAGGGCATCCAGCATATCGCGCTGATCTGCGACGACCTGATCGCGTGCATCGACACGCTCAAGGCCAATGGCGTGCCGCTGATGGATGCACCGCCCGCTACCTATTACGAAATGCTCGAGGATCGCCTGCCCGGCCATGGCGAGCCGACCGCCGAACTGCAGAAGCGCGGCATCCTGCTCGACGGATCGACGGAAAACGACGATCCGCGCCTGCTGCTCCAGATCTTCGCGCAGCCGCAGATCGGCCCCGTCTTCTTCGAATTCATCCAGCGCAAGAAGGACGAAGGTTTCGGCGAGGGCAATTTCACCGCTTTGTTCAAGTCGATCGAAGCCGACCAGGTGAAGCGTGGCGCCGTCGCCGCCAAGGAGGAAGCATAAGGGTTCCCCCTTCCGCTTGCGGGAGGGGTTCGGGCCTGAACGGCAAGGGGCGGAAAGCGCAATGACGAGTTATATTCCAGGCTTCGGCAATCACGTCTCGACCGAGGCCGTTCCCGACGCACTCCCCGAGGGTCGCAATTCGCCGCAGCGCCCGGCATTCGGCCTCTATGCCGAGCAATTGTCGGGCACCGCCTTCACTGCCCCGCGCCATGAGAATCGGCGGAGCTGGCTCTATCGGCTGCGCCCGTCGGCCGAGCACCCCCCCTATCAACGCTATGACGGTGCAGCGCAGTTCGCGCCGGGCACCGACGACGGCCCCCTGCCTCCCAATCGCCTGCGCTGGAATCCGCTGGCGATGCCCGACACGCCGACTGATCTGATCGACGGCATGACCACGATGATGGTCAATCGCGCACCCGCCGAGCTCGAAGGGGTCGCGGTGCATGTCTATCGCGCCAATACCGATATGACGACGCGCGCCTTCGTCGATGCCGATGGCGAATTGCTGTTCATTCCCGAGCATGGCCGGCTGACATTGCTGACCGAACTTGGCCGCATCGATATTGCTTCAGGGCAGATCGCGCTCATTCCACGCGGCGTGCGCTTCCGCGCATTGCTCCCCGATGGCGAAGCGCGGGGCTATGTCGCGGAAAATCACGGCAGCCTGTTCCGCCTGCCCGATCTCGGCCCGATCGGTTCGAACGGCCTTGCCAATCCACGGGATTTCGAGACACCCGTCGCCTGGTTCGAGGATCGCGACGAACCCTTCGAACTGGTCCAGAAATATCTGGGCTCGCTATGGACGACGACGCTCGATCATTCGCCGCTCGACGTCGTCGCCTGGCACGGCAATCTCGCGCCATGGCGCTACGACCTGGCCAAGTTCAACACGATCGGCACGGTCAGCTATGATCATCCTGATCCGTCGATCTTCACCGTGCTCACCTCGCCCAGCGACGTGCCGGGCCGCGCCAATGCCGATTTCGTGATCTTCCCCCCACGCTGGATGGTGGCGGAGAACACGTTCCGCCCGCCCTGGTTCCATCGCAACGTGATGAGCGAATGCATGGGGCTGATCCACGGCGCCTATGATGCAAAGGCCGACGGCTTCGCGCCGGGCGCGATCAGCCTGCACAATCTGATGGCCGGGCACGGTCCCGATGTCGCCTCGTGGCAAGCCGCCAGCAATGCCGAGCTCAAGCCGCACAAGATCGACGGGACGATGGCGTTCATGGTCGAAAGCTGCTGGCCCTATCGGCCGACCATTCACGCGCTCGCCAGCACGGCGCTCCAGGCCGATTACGACACGGTCTGGGGCGGTTTCCCCAAGGCGAAGCTTCCCTGACGACCAGGGCGCCCACGTCGCTGCGCGGGCGCCCAATCAACCCCCCCTTTCCCTCCGCCAACTAATCCTGTCTTTTGC
>NZ_JBYSZM010000036.1:0-80761 GCF_058787155.1 Sphingobium sp. FW305-3-2-15-F-TSA7
GTCCCAGCCCGCCCATGGCCGTCCGCGCCTGTGGGGGCGCCATGCCGTGCTCGCAGCACTGGCAAATCCCGAACGCACCATCCGCAAGCTGTGGGGCACGCGCGAGGCATTGACCGCGCTCGATCTGCCCCCGGTGATCCCCGTCACCTATTGCGATGTCGCCGATCTCGGCCGGCTCGTACCCTCGGACGCGCCGCACCAGGGGCTGGTGGCCGAAGTCGAGCCGCTGGAGGATATCTGGCTGGGCGATCTGCTCGAACAGGGCGCAGAGGGCACACAGCCGCTGGTCGTGCTCGACCAGGTGACCGATCCGCACAATGTCGGCGCGATCCTGCGCTCGGCCGCCGCGTTCGGCGCACTGGGCATCGTCACCCAGGATCGGCATTCACCGCCCGAATCGGGCACGGTCGGGCGTGCCGCCTCCGGCGCGCTCGAACTCGTTCCCTGGGTGCGCGTCGTCAATCTGGCGCGGGCGCTGGACGAGATCGCCGAAGCCGGCTTCTGGCGGATCGGCCTGACCGGAGAGGCCAGTGCGACGCTGGCGGATTCGATGGGTGGTCCACGCATCGCGCTGGTGCTGGGTGCGGAGGGCGAGGGACTGCGCCTCAACACCCAGACGCATTGCGATACGCTTGCAAGGCTGCCGATCAGCCCTAAGGTGGAAAGCCTCAACGTGTCGAACGCGGCGGCAATCTCGCTCTACGCGGTCGCGACACGCTGAAGACGGGGGTGTCATGACGGTTTATCGCTTCGGTCGGCTGGCGCTTGCGCTGTGCGCGCCGCTGCTGCTGCTCGGCTGCATCCTGACGCCCGGCAAGTTCACATCGACATTGTCGGTGAATGCCGATCGCAGCTTCGCCTTCACCTATAAGGGCGAAGTGATCGCGGTCGACATGGCCGACGAGATGTCGAAGGGGCTCAATTCGGGCTCGACCGACAGCGATTCCGAATCGATCGAACCAAAGGACGCTGACCCGGAGAAGAAGGACAGCCTGTTCACGCCGACCGCATTCCAGCAGGACGACGACAAGGCCGAAGCCGCCAAGTCCAAGGCGGAAAAGGAAAGCAAGAACCGCGCGATCGCGGAGGCGCTGTCAAAGGAAGCGGGTTACCGCTCCGTCCAATATGTCGGCGACGGCAAATTCATCATCGATTACGCGATCAAGGGCACGCTCAACCACAGCTTCATCTACCCCTATAATCTCGATGCCGAGATCATGTTCCCCTTCATCGCCATCGAAGTGCGCGCCAATGGCGCCGTCCGCGTGAAGGCGCCGGCGTTCGGCAACGACAAGAGCGGCGACAAGTCGATGGGGATGGGTGGCATGGGCGGCGAGGACAAGGCCGCCAAGCTGCGCGAAGGCACGTTCACGCTCGACACCGATGCCGAGATCATCAGCCAGAATAACGAGGACGGCGTTCAGACGGTGAACGGCCGCAAGACCATGGTCTGGAAAGTCACCCCGCTCAGCCAGTCCGCGCCGACGGCGGTGCTGAAGATGAACAAGTAGATCCCGGAAATCGCTGTCGCTCCAGCGAAAGCTGGAGCCCATGCGATACCGGCAACGCTATCGCAGTATCAGCCACCCCATGGGCTCCAGCTTTCGCTGGAGCGACAGGGTGCGGGCCAACCTCAATCCTCGGCGGCGATGGTGACGCGCAGGCCGTCGAGATCGTCGCCGAAGGTGAGCTGGCACGACAGTCGCGAGCTATCGTCGCGGTGATCGGAGCTGTCGAGCAGGTCGTTCTCGTCCTCGCTCATCGCCGGCAGCTTGTCCGCGAATGCGGGATCGACATGGACATGGCAGGTCGCGCACGAGCAGCAGCCGCCGCACAGCGCGAGCAGTTCGTCGAAGCCGGCATCGCGGATCACTTCCATCACCGACAGTCCGGATTCACCCTCGACCGTCCGTTCGGACCCGTCCCGTGTCACGACGACCAGTTGCGGCATCTCAATCTCCCTTGCGTTCCCGCTGGGCTAATAGGGCGTACGGCCCGCAAATCAAGCACCCAGGCACGACGGGACTGTTCAGCATGGTCTGCATGCGGCATGAGAACAAAATGGCACTCTCTCAGGAACAGATCACCCGTTCGATCGACGCGATCGCCGCGATCGAACCCGGTTTCGCCGCCGCGCTCGGCCGGGTCGGCTATCCCGAGCCGCGCATCCGTGCGCGCGGATACGACACGCTGCTGCGCACGATCGTCGGCCAGCAGGTGAGCGTGAAGGCGGCCTCCGCGGTCTGGAGCCGGCTGGAGGAAGCGTTGGGCACCGGCTGCGATCCCGCCGCTCTGCTCGCCAGCGATTTCGACACGCTGCGCGGCTGCGGCCTTTCGCGCCAGAAACAGGGCTATGCGCGCAGCCTGGCCGAACTGGTCGTGTCGGGCGGAATCGACCTCCATGCGCTGCCGCAGGACGACGAGGCGGCGATCGCAGCACTCACGCGGATCAAGGGCATCGGCCGCTGGTCGGCCGAGATCTATCTGTTGTTCGCCGAGGGGCGGCCGGACATCTGGCCGGCGGGGGATCTGGCCGTCCAGATCGAGGTCGGGCGGATATTGGGGCTCGAATCGCGCCCAAGCGAAGCGCTGACCCGCGAGCTGGCGGAACGCTGGCGGCCGCATCGCGGGGCGGCCGCGATCATGACCTGGCATCACTATAACAGCGACATGGGCATCCCGGTCTGACGATTGCCGACCGGCGATGCGGGAAATTCGCTTGCATCGCCGATGGATGGAATGAAATCGTCTTCCCGATGAACCGGGGGGTCAACAGGGATTCGCAGGCGGCGGCACCGTCGCACCATGTGCGCTTCGCGCGTCCCGCCCCTGCGCTCGCCGACTGCCTGGCCGGCTACCACAGCTATGATGTCGAACTTCTGATCGATGAGACGCGGGAAGAGATCTTCTTTCCCGCCTGGGCGAATATCCGCTTTCAGCTGACCGGCAAGCCATGGGCGATGCGGTACGGTGCGGTCCGGATCGATCCGATCCCGCGCAACGCTCTGTTCGGACCGACGGGATGCGCCGGTTTCGCCGAATTCTCCGGCGGCCATATGTTCGGCGTCGGCGTGACTCCAATGGGCTGGGCGCGACTGATCGGCGGAGACGCCAGCCGCCTTACCGACACGATCCTGCCGCTCGAGGCCGTGCTGGGCGCCGATGCGGCCATGCTGGCCGCGCGGATCGCGGCGGTGCGCGACAGCTTCGAGGCGATGGTCGAAACGCTCGAGACCTATCTGCTCGCCCGGCTCGCACGGTCGCGCCCGGCGGCACCCGAGCTCGCGCGCATCATGGGCCTGCTCAACAACCCCGGTATCGAAAGCGTCGAACAGGCGGCTGCCCGGCTGGCGATGCCGGTGTGGCAGTTCACCCGGCTCTGCCGCCGCAATTTCGGTTTTGCGCCCAAAAGGCTGATGCGCCGCGCCCGCTTCCTGCGGACGCTGATGGCATTGCGCGAATCGTCGCCGCTGCCATGGACCGAGCGGATCGAGGAAAGCTATCACGACCAGTCGCATTTCATCCGCGACTGCCACGATTTCCTGGGGATGACGCCCGGTCAGTTCCTGGCGCGCGCGCAGCCTGTGGCCAGCACCTCATTTGCCGAACGTACGCGCGTGCTGGGCGCCCCCGCCCAGGCGCTGCAACGCGGATCGGACGATAGACCATGATCACGTAAGATTGAATCAATCTGGAGTGTGAAACGCAGTTCGGCGAAGCCAATCATGGTCTCAACCATTTGAGTAGAGCCTGATTGGCTGCGCCGTACTGACGTTTCACGCCATCGGCGGAAGCGCACAGCGCTTCCACCTCAAGCGATCAGGCTCTAGCGCCCGGGATTGACGGGAATCCGCGGCGCAACTCTTGTCGATGCGCAGGATCGCTCTATCTGATCTTGCGATGGCCAATAGCAACGCTCCCTCGCCCGCCGCCGCCGTCGAAGCCGCGGCCCCGCTCATCGAACGCGCCAAGCTGTTCGGCAATCCCAGCCGGGCCGCGGGTACGCTCAGCCCCGACGGCAACTGGCTGAGCTGGATCGCGCCGCGCGATGGTGTGCTCAACATCTGGATCGCGCCGTCGAGCGACCTCGCGGACGCGAGGCCGATCACGGTGGAGAAAGTCCGCCCGATCCGCGAGCATTTCTGGGCGCCGGACAGCCGATCGGTGCTCTATATCCAGGACAAGGGCGGCGACGAGAATTTCCTGCTTTATGGCGTCGATGTCGCGACGGGCGTCGAAACCAACCTCACCCCGTTCGAGAATACACGGGTGATGCTGGTCGGATCCTCGGTCACCATCAAGGACCGTATCCTGATCGGCCTCAACAATCGCGATCCGCACTGGCACGACATCCACAGCCTGGACCTCAACAGCGGCGCGCTGACCGAATTGATCCGGGGCGACGGTTTTGCCGGTTTCCTGGCCGACGACACACTGACGCTGCGGCTGGCGGTCGCCCCCAATGCGGCGGGCGGCATGGATTATTTTCGAGTCACCGACGGCGTGGTCGAAGACGAGCCCATCGCCTCCGCAGGCCTGGAGGATGCGCTGACCACCAGCCCGGCCGGCTTCACCACCGACGGCAAGACACTCTACTGGATCGACAGCCGGGGCCGGAACACCGCGGCCCTGATCGCGCAGGACGTCGCCTCCGGCGACAGCGTCGTCGTCGCGGAGGATGCGCGCGCCGATATCGGCGGCGTGCTCTCCGATCCGAAAACCGGCGTGATCCAGGCCTATTCGGTCGATTATCTCACCACCGAATGGACGGCGATCGATTCCGGCATCGGCGAGGATCTCGCCTTCCTCAAGGGCCGGCTGTCCGGTCATATCGCTGTCACCTCGCGCACAGAAGCCGACGACAAATGGACGATCGCATACGATGCCGTCACCGCATCGCCCGCCGTCTATCTCTACGACCGCATCGCGAAGACGCTCGACCGGCTCTATGTCAGCCGGCCCGAGCTGGACGGAGCGCCGCTCGTCGCCATGCACCCGCGCGAAATTCCAGCGCGCGACGGGCTGACATTGGTTTCCTATCTCTCACTGCCGCCGGGCAGCGACGCGGCGAGCGACGGGCGGCCGGATGCGCCGCTGCCGATGGTGCTGCTCGTCCATGGCGGGCCATGGGCGCGCGACGGCTATGGCTATAATCCCTATCACCAATGGCTCGCCAATCGCGGCTATGCCGTGCTTTCGGTCAATTTCCGCGGCTCGACCGGCTTCGGCAAGGCCTTCATCTCCGCCGCCGACCTGCAATGGGGCCGCAAGATGCATGACGACCTGATCGATGCGGTCGCCTGGGCGGAAGCGCAGGGCATCGCATTGCCGGGCAAGACCGCGCTCATGGGCGGCAGCTATGGCGGCTATGCCACGCTCGCCGGCCTCGCCTTCACGCCGGAGACCTTTGCGTGCGGCGTCGATATCGTCGGTCCATCCAATCTGGAGACGCTGCTGGCGACCATCCCGCCTTATTGGGAGGCGGCGCGCCAGCAATTCCACCAGCGCATGGGCAATCCCGAAACCGCGGACGGGCTGGCGATGCTCAAGGAGCGTTCTCCCCTCCACAAGGCAGGCGACATCCGCAAGCCATTGCTGATCGGCCAGGGCGCCAATGATCCGCGCGTCAACCAGGCCGAATCCGACCAGATCGTCGGCGCGATGAAGGCGCACGGCATTCCGGTCACCTATGTCCTCTTCCCCGACGAAGGCCATGGCTTCGCCCGGCCGGAGAACAACATCGCTTTCAACGCCGTCGCGGAAAATTTCCTCCAGGCCTGTCTGGGCGGCCGCGCCGAACCGATCGGCGATACGGTGAAAGCGTCGAGCGCCGAGGTACCCGAAGGCGCCGGATTCACGCCCGGACTGGAAGAAGCGCTGAAGTAAAATCCTCCCTGAAGGGGAGGGGGACCGACGACCGAAGGTTGGCGGTGGAGGGGTCGGCGACGCCAGTCGCCGCTACGCGGCTCACCCCTCCACCATGCCTGGCGGCATGGTCCCCCTCCCCTTCAGGGAGGAATTATTCCGCGAATCTCTTCCTTGCTTCCGCCATGCGGGCGATGCCCGCGTCGAGCGTCTCGTCGCGCTTGGCGAAGCAGAGCCGCGCGACCGAGGCCACCGGGTCCTCGGCGTAGAAGGCCGAAACCGGGATCGCCGCCACGCCACCCTCACGCACCAGCATCTGGCAGAATGTCTCGTCATCCATGCGGATGCCCGATCCCGGCAGATCGATCGAGAGGAAATAGGTGCCCTGGCTCGGCAGCACCGCCCATCCGGACGCTGCGAGCCCCGCGGTCAGCCGGTCGCGCGAGCGCGCGAGTTCGGCGCGCATTTCGACGAAATAGGCCTCGTCCTTGCCCAGCCCATAGGCGACCGCCGCCTGCAGGCTGGGTGGCGTGGTGAAAGTGAGGAACTGATGCGCCTTGGCCAGCACGCGCGTCAGCGCGGGGGCTGCGACCATCCAGCCGACCTTCCAGCCGGTGACCGAGAAGATCTTGCCGCCCGATCCGATCTTCACCGTGCGTTCGCGCATGCCCGGCTGCGCCATGATCGGCTGATGTGCCTGGCCGTCGAAGATCACATGTTCCCACACCTCGTCGCTGACGACGATCGCGTCGTGACGCACGACCCATTCAGCGAGCAGCGCCAGATCCTCTTCCGGCCAGACACTGGCGGTGGGATTGACGGGATTGTTGATGACCACGAGCCGGGTCTTGTCGCTGAACGCCGCCTCCAGCGCGGCTTCGGTCAGCCGCCATTCGGGCGGCTGGAGCCGGACAAAGCGGGGAATGCCACCCGCGCGCAGCACCAGCGGCAGATAGGCGTCGTACATGGGCTGGATCAGCACGACTTCGTCGCCGGGCGAGACCAGCGCCAGGATCGCCGCGGCCAGCGCCTCGGTCGCGCCCGAGGTGACGGTGACTTCGCTTTGCCAGTCGAGATCGAGGCCCTGGTGGCGGCCATAATGATCGGCGATGGCGCTGCGCAATTCGGGCAGCCCCGCCATCGGCGGATACTGGTTCGACATCGTCGTCAGCGCATCGGCGGCCGCCTGGACCACATCGGGAGGGCCGTTCGAATCGGGAAAGCCCTGGCCGAGGTTGATCGCCCCGGTTTCGCGCGCAAGGCCGGACATGACCTCGAAAATGGTGGTGGGCATGGAAGCATAGAGCGGGTTCATGCCAACACCCTTATCGTCATGCTGAACTTGTTTCAGCATCCATCTGCACGCCGTCCGATCTTGGGGTTGAAATATGGACCCTGAAACAAGTTCAGGGTGACGGTCTTGTCGGGACTGGGTAGAGCGCAACCATGGCAACCGTCTCCCTCCCAGAAGCGCGCCGGACGATCGTGGCGGTCGGGCGCTGGCTCGATTCGAAGGGCTGGGCGCCCGCCACTGCCGGCAATTATTCGATGCGGCTGGACGACGGCAGCGTCGCGATCACCGTTTCGGGCCGGCACAAGGGACGATTGACCGAAGACGATGTGATGCGCGTCGATGCGGCGGGCAATTCGCTCGACGGCAAGAAGCCCTCCGCCGAAACCGCGCTGCACATGGCCATCTATCGCGACTTTCCGGACGCGGGCGCCGTGCTCCACAGCCATTCGCCCCAGGCCGTCGGGCTCAGCCGCGCCTTTCCCGCCGCCAGTGGCTGGACGCTCGCCCAGCACGAGATGCTCAAAGTCTATCCGGGCATCGCCACCCATGATCTCAGCCGCACACTGCCGATCGTCGACAACAGCCAGGACATGGCGGTGATCGACGCGGCGATGGCGCCCCGCCTGCTGGACGCCGATGCGCTGCCCGCCTATCTCATCCGGGGGCACGGGCTTTACGGCTGGGGCCGCGACATGGCGGAAGCCGAGCGCGTGATCGAGGCGACCGAATGGCTGATCGCGGCAGAACTCGCCGAGATCGGCTTCAGGCACGGGAGCAAGGCATGAGCAATCTCCAGATCTTCGCCGAAAGCGGCGCATTGCTGTCCGAGACGAGTGAAGGCGATGCGATCGCAGAGGCGCTCGACGAGATCGGCGTAAGCTTCGAGCGTTGGCCGACACGCGATGCGGAGGGCGACATCCTCGCCGCCTATGCGCCCGAGATCGATCGATTGAAGGCCGAGGGCGGATACCAGTCGGTCGATACGATCAGCCTGGGGCCGGACCATCCCGATCGCGACGCGCTGCGCACCAAATTCCTGTCCGAGCATATCCATGCCGAGGACGAGGTGCGTTTCTTCGTCGCAGGCGAGGGCCTGTTCACGCTGCACAGCCAGGGCCGCGTCTTCAACATATTGTGCACCCAGGGCGACCTGATCCGCGTGCCCGCCGGCACGAAACACTGGTTCGACATGGGCCCCCGGCCCAGCTTCACGGCGATCCGGCTGTTCATCAATCCGGATGGCTGGGTGGCGCAATTCACCGGCGACGACATCGCCGCGCGTTTCCCGCGCCACGAACCGGTCGCGGCCTGAATGGTCGGCGCGGTCCTGACCGATATCGAGGGAACGACGAGCAGCATCGCTTTCGTCACCGATACGCTGTTCCCTTATGCCAAGGCCAATCTGCGCGGCTTTGTCGCGCGGAATCCCGGGATCGCCACGCCGCTGCTCGATGCGGTACAGGTGGAAGAGCCGGGCGATCCGGTCGAAACGCTGCTGCGCTGGATCGATGAGGATCGCAAGGCGACGCCGCTCAAGACGCTGCAGGGCCTGATCTGGGCGGAGGGCTATGCCGACGGCACGCTGCAAGGCCATGTCTATCACGACGCCGCTGACGCGCTGAGGCGCTGGCACAATGCCGGCATCGCGCTTTATATCTACTCCTCCGGATCGATCGCCGCGCAGAAACTCATCTTCGGCCACAGCAATGAAGGCGATCTGACGCCCTTGTTCTCCGGCTATTTCGACACCACCAGCGGACCGAAGAAAGAGGCGGAGTCCTATCGGACGATCGCGCGCGCGATCGGGCGCGAACCCGGCGACATCCTGTTCCTCTCCGACAATATCCAGGAAATCGACGCGGCACGTGCCGCCCGCATGCAGGCGATCCATATCGATCGCGAGACCGGCGGCGGCGAAATGGCGAGCTTTGCAGGGATCGAATTGTGAAACTCGAAGGCGCGCATCGCCGCTCGATCCAGCGGACGGCCGATGGCCGGGGCGCATTGATCCTCGATCAGCGCAAACTGCCCTGGACGGTGCAATGGGTGGAATTGCGCAGCGCAGAGGATGCGGCAACCGCGATCCGCGACATGTGGACACGCGGCGCGCCGCTGATCGGCGCGACCGCAGCCTATGGCCTGGCCATGGCGCTGGCGGAGAATCCGGACGGGCTGGACACCGCTCATGCGATGCTGCTGGCGACACGCCCGACCGCGGTCAATCTGCGCTGGGCGCTCGATACAGTGGCCGATGCGGTGCGCGCGCTGCCGGCCGAGGCGCGCGCCGACGCGGCCTTCACAAAGGCCGATGCGATCTGCGACGAGGATGTCGCGCTGTGCCGCGCGATCGGCGAACATGGCCTGGCGCTGCTGCGCGATCTCCATGCGAAGCATCCCGATCGGCCGATCAACATCCTGACCCATTGCAATGCCGGCTGGCTGGCGACCGTCGATTACGGCACCGCGACCGCGCCGATCTATCTGGCGCACGAGGCGGGCATCCCCGTCCATGTCTGGGTGGACGAGACGCGCCCGCGCAATCAGGGCGCGCTGCTCACCGCGTTCGAACTTGCCGGGCACGGCGTGCCGCATACGGTGATCGCCGACAATGCCGGCGGCCTGCTGATGATGCGCGGCCAGGTCGATGCGGTGATCGTCGGCACCGATCGGGTGACCGCCAATGGCGATGTCTGCAACAAGATCGGCACCTATCTGAAGGCGCTCGCCGCGTTCGACAGCGACGTGCCTTTCTATGTCGCGCTGCCCTATACCACCTTCGATCCCGACACGCCGTCAGGCGCGGAAGTGCCGATCGAGGAACGCGATCCGAGCGAGTTGACGGCGTTGTCGGATGGCGAGACGACCGTCCGCGTGACCGGATCGCCGGCCTATAACCCCGCCTTCGACGTCACGCCCGCGCGGCTGGTGACGGGCTATATCACCGAAAGCGGGATCAAGGACCGGATCGGCTGATCGCACCACAGGCTGTCATCACGAGCGCAACGAAGCGATCCAGGGATGCATCAGCATTGGATTGCTTCGTCGCTACGCTTCTCGCAATGACGCTCGGGCTCGGCTCAATTCCGCTTAGAAACTCAGCTTCCCGCTGATCCCGTAAGTGCGTGGCTCTCCATATTCGACGAGCTGGGTCTGGAAGAAATCGAAGACGCGATTGTCGATCCAGCGTTCGTCGAACAGATTGCGCCCCCATAGCGCCAGCGACCAGCGCTTGCCGTCGCCCACCAGCTCCACGCGTGCATCGACGGTGGTGCGCGCATCGAGCTTTTGCGTGGCGATATTCTCCGGCCCCGAAAAGGCGCCCGATTTATGGCTGACCTGGGCGGACAGATCGAGGCTGCCGAAGCCGACCGGCACCGAATAGGCCGCCCCCGCCGACGCGGTCAAGCGGGGTGCGTAGGGCAAGCGGTTGCCGTCCAGATCGACGCCGGGTCCACCGCCATCGGGGAAACGATCGAACTCGGCATGGGTGTAACCGAGGTCGGCCGTCAGCAGCAGGTTCTTGACGGGCGCCGCCTGGACGCTCGCCTCCGCCCCCCAGCTCGTCACCTTGGCGGCGTTGCGGAGCTGGAGCGAAGTCTGGCCGAAGCCGATATCGACGAACTGGTTGATCTGGTAATTGTGGTAGACCGCGTAGAAGGCGGCAGAGTTGAAGCGCAGCGTGCGATCGGCATTCTCGGTCTTGAAGCCGACCTCGCCCGAATCGACGCGCTCGGTCTTGAACGGCACACCGTCAAGCGTCAGCGGCAGGCTGATGAAATCGACGTTCCAGCCGCCGCTCTTGAAGCCGCGCGCATATTTCACATAGGCATTGGTCCGATCGGACAGCTTGAAGGACAGGCCCAGGGTCGGGTCGAAGCTGTCGACCGAGCGCGCATCGTCATAATCGGGAAGCGAAGCGAGGCCGAGCACCGCCGGCGCCGAAATCGCATAATCGACGATCCTCAGCTTCTCATGGCTGAAGCGCGCGCCGAGATTGAGCGTCAGCCGGTCGGTCAGTTCCCAGTCGGCCGAACCGAACGCGGCATAGGATTTGGTCTTCACCCGCGCGCTGACAATGCCACCCGGGCCGGGCTGCAGGCCGAGCCCCAGGAAACCGATCATCGAACCGCCCGAAACCACGCTCAGCGATTTGGCGCTTTCGTCGAAATAATAGAGGCCGGCGACGCCGCTCAGCGGCCCGCCCTTGCCGAAGGCGACGCGGACTTCCTGACTGAACTGGCGGAAGCTCTGGTCGAAATCGATGAAGAAGAAATCGAACGACGAGTAATCGAGATCGTTGGTGCGATCGTAGCGAGTCCAGCGATAGCCGCTGATCGCGGTCAAGGTCGCGCTGTCCGATAGATCCCAGTTGAGCGTCGCGGAACCGCCCGCCAGCTCGATGCGCTGGCGCGGATCGCGATTATAGGGCGTCCGGAACGCACCCGGTTCCTCGGAAGGGCCGGTGCCGAACGTGTCGGTGATCGCCTCGCCCGCCTGCTTGTTGCTGCGGTCTCGGCTATAATCGGCCGCCAGATCGAGCCGGACACCGTCGCTGAGATCGGCGCTCAGCTGCGCACGCGCACTGGTGCGATCGATATTGTCGAGATCGGTGCCGGTGGGCACGTTGAGCGTGAAGCCATCTCGCTCGCGGTGCGAGGCGGAGACACGCAGCGCCACGCCTTCGCCGAGCGGCGCGTTGACCATGCCGCGGATCTCGAACAGATCCTTGTTGCCGATACCGCCATCGACGCGACCCTCGAACGTCGACCCCGGGCGTTCGGTGACGATGCTGACCGCACCCGACACGGTATTGCGGCCGAAGAGCTGTCCTTGTGGACCGCGCAGCACTTCGATGCGGGCAATGTCGAGCGTATCCTGGTTGATCGAGGCGAACTGCCCCGCATAGACGCCGTCAACATAGACGCCGGCGCGTGTCGAGAAACCGATATTGCGCCCGCCGCCGCCGACGCCGCGGATGAAGATCGTGTCGATCGCGCCCTGGCGCTCGACCGAGAAATTGGGAACATAGCGTGAGAGGTCACGCAGCTCGTACGAACGCGTCGCTGCCAGCGTCGCCGCGTCGACCACACTGATCGAGATCGGCACATCGACAAGCGCCTGTTCACGCTTTTGCGCGGTGACCACGATATCATCGAGCGCACCCGCATCGCCGGCCGCATCCTGTGCGTGCGCCGCAACCGGCGCGCAGATCATGGCGATCGCAATCGCCCGTATCGAAACCATCTGTCCCTAATCCCATTGGCACGCGCCAGAGCGGCGCGCGACGACTTTTCAGACAATGGTTAACGGATAAGGAATTAGGATTTGGTTACCCGGTGGCAACAAGCCCCAGCCGGTCGCGCCGTATCCAGCGCCGCACCATCAGAACCGCCACGGCGGCGAGCCCGCTGGCCAAGCCCAACCAGATTCCGATGCCGCGCAGACCCAGCGGGAAGGCCAGAACGGTGCCGACCCCGATCCCGACCACCCAATAGCCGATACCGGCATAGAGCATCGGTACGCGGGTATCGTGGAGACCGCGCAACACGCCCGCACCAACCGCCTGCGCACCGTCGACGATCTGGAACAGCGCCGCGACCGCCAGAAATGACACCGCTAACCGGACCACCAGCGCGTTCGCCGGATCGGCGAGATCGAGGAAGACGCCGATCAGCAGCCGCGGCGCCCCGATCAGCACCATCGCCGCCAGCACGGAAAAGCCGAAAGCGATGGCGAGCGACAGCCAGCCGGCGCGCGCGACCGCGCGCGCGTCGCCGCGCCCCTGCCAGAAGCCGACCCGCACCGTCGCCGCTTGCGCAAGCCCCATCGGCACCATGAAGGCCATCGCGGCGATCTGGATCGCGATGGCGTGCGCGGCCAGCGACGGCTTGTCGATCAGCCCCATCAGGAACACTGCGGCGTTGAACACCGTCACTTCGAAAGCAAGCGTAACCGCGATCGGCAGACCCAGCGCCCACACCGCGCGATAGCGCGGCCAATCCGGCACCCAGAAGCGTCCCAATAGCCGATAGCGGCGGAATTGGCGATCGGTGCGGATGACGAGGAGCAGCCCCAGGAACAGGAGTAAATTGGTAAGTGCGCTCGCCAGCCCGGCACCCGGAAGCCCCATTGCGGGGATGCCGAGATGCCCGAAGATGAATATCCAGGCCAGCAGCGCATTGACCGGAAGCCCCGCCGCCAGCACGCCGACGGCCCAGTGCGGCCGCTCCAGCGCGGAGATATAGTTTCGCAGCACCAGGAAGAAGAGGTAGGGAAGCAGCCCCCATTGCAGCCAGCGCAGCATCCCGCCCGCCATCGCCGCAAGCGCGGGATCCTGATCCATCAGCAGCAGCAATGTCTCGCCGTTCCACATCGCGATCCACAACGGAATCGCGATGGTAACCGCGGCCCACCAGGACTGGCGGACGGTGCGGCGCACGTCGCGCACCGAGTTGAGGCGGCGACCGCGCTCGCTTGCGATCATCGGTGAGGCAGCGGTCATCAGCCCCATGCCGAAGATCATGCAGGCGGTGTAGAGATTGACGCCGAGCGCCGCGGCCGCAAGCGAATCCGCACCGAGCCTGCCGACCCAGATCAGATCGGTCGCATAGATCGCCGATTGCGCGAGATTGCCGAAGACGAGCGGCAAGGCGAGCAACACGGTCGCCCGCATCTCCGTCCGCCATTCGCCCTTTGCCGTTGCGTTCGTCATCACCCTGCCTCTTACGGGGCCGGGCTATGCACCTTAGCCGATGGAAGGTGAAGGCCCGTCGGCACGCTCAACGATGCAGATCCGCCGGCCGATCGATATCCGCGAGCATTGCCCCATCGGCAGGCACCAGAACCGCGCTGGCCAGCAATGCACGCGCACCGCGATCACCCTCGAGCGCAAGCAGTTCGAGCGCCATAGCTCTGGAGAACAAAGCGGGCGGCATCGCCTGTCCGTCGCGCGCGGACGCCACACATGCACCATCCGCCGCCAGCAGCGCATGAAGATGCGATGCCGGCACGAACGGCATGTCCCCGAGCATGACGAGCACGGCATCCACGTCGCGCTCCAGCGCGCACGCCACGCCGAGGCGGATCGAGCGCGACTGGCCTTGCGCCGGCGCATCGTTGATCACGATATCGAAACCGTCGAGCAAAGGCGCGGTCGCGGATCCACACACTGCGATCAACGCGCCGAAACCCAGTCCCGAAAGCGTCGACGTGGCGTGCGTGACAAGCGGTCGCCCGTTCAGATCAGCATGCAGCTTGTCCGCCGCGCCGAAACGCGTCGACCCGCCGGCGGCGAGCAGCAGCGCGGCGACGCGGTCAGCCGCGATCATTAGGGTCTAGCCCCATTATTTATGAGGCCGTGACGAGGGAGAATTGGGTTCATGGCTAGGCGTGAGTGCGCCGGATAGCAACGCGCTATCCGGCAATCGAGCAACGACGCCAGGAACCCAATTCTCCCTCGCCCGAAGGGTGGTATCATATCGGGCGATCCGCGGCGTCGGAACGCTTGCACGTGGCGATGGCTGCGCGCTCCTCCTGGCGGCTCATCCCGATCTGATACCATCACGACCTCATAAATAATGGGGCTAGACCCTAAAGGCGGCGACCATGCCCGCCGCGATCGACAGCGCGATCTCGGCCGGACCGATCGCGCCGATGTCGAGCCCCGCCGGACCGTCGATCCGCGTCAGCGCTTCAACCGGCACCCCGGCCGCAGCCAGCCGGTCGAGCCGCGCCGCATGGCTGCGCCGCGATCCCAGCGCCGCGACATAGCCGGTCGGTGCCGCCAGCGCGGCGATCAACGCGGGATCGTCGATCTTGGGATCGTGGCTGAGCGTCACGACCGCAGTCGCCGCATTGGGCCGGCGTGCGGCCACGGCATCGTCGGGCCAGCCATCGTCGAGCTCGGCCCCGGGGAAACGCTCGGCGGTCAGGAAACGACCGCGCGGATCGATGATCACCGGCATCACGCCGATCTCGCGCGCAAGTCCGGCCAGCGCCTGCGCGATCTGCACCGCGCCGACGATCAGCAAGCGGCGCGGCGGCAAATAGCGATTGTGAAACCCATCTGCCGCGCCCTCGACGCTGCGGCCGGTCTCGAGATCGGTCGAAACGGTGAGCGTATCGCCCCGCGTCCGCGCGGCCGCGATCCGATCGAACAGGATCGGGGGAAAGCCGCTTTCCGACACCGGCTGGACAAAGACCGCAATCTCGCCGCCGCATGGCAGCCCCACTTCCCAGGCCGATGCATCGGCAACGCCGAAACGCATCAGCCGCGCTGGCGCACCGGCGATCACCTCCGCGGCGGCGTGGAGAATCTCGGCCTCGACGCACCCGCCGGAGACCGATCCCTCGAAACGGCCATCGGCGTTGACGATCAGATGGCTGCCCATCGGACGGGGCGCGGAGCCCCAGGTCGAAACGACCGTCGCCAGTGCAAGCGGTGCGCCCTGCCAGCGGCGTGCGGCGTCCAGGATGATATCGACATCGGCCATTCCCTCTCCCTAGCGGTCCATACCGGGGAGAGGGAAGCCGTCCTTAAGGTTTATACCAAGCTGCGGATGCGTCAGCATCCCTGCACCTTGGTATTAGAGGCCGAGATTGAGCGAGACGCGGAAGGCAAGCGCGACGCGGCCCTGCTGTTCTTCAGCGCTGGCCTCGCCACCGAGCTGGAAGTCGCCAAGCCCGCCAACGGCGCGGAACTTGCCGACCCAGCCATCGGTGCGCTGCTCGGGCTCGAGCGTGAAACGCTCGCCTCCCTTGAACTGCGCGATGGTCGAGCCGAGCGATCCGCCGACGATCTGCCGGCGACCACCTTCGAGTTCGATACGCATCCAGGTCGAATCGGGTTCGCGTTTGCCGAAGTTGAGGCCCGCGGCGACGCTGCCGGTCGCGGCCAGTTCGTCGCTCTTGCGACCCAGCACGGTCAGGTTGAAGGCATCGCCGCCGCCCGTCTCGGTATAGCCGTCCTCGTCGAGCTTGTAATAGTCGATCGCCGCGGCCGGGCGCAGCGAGATGCGGCCGAAGCGCAATTCGTATGAGACACCGCCCGACGCCGAATAGAGCTTGCCGTTCCAGGCGCCACTCGCGGTGCGCGATATCGTCTCGCTGCCGATCCGGCCGCTGAACAGGCGGATGCCGTCGAAATCGATCTGCGCCGCCGAGACGCGGGCAAAGGCATTCAATCCGCCCCATTGGCCGCGCCAGTGCGCCGCCAGCTCGATCTGGTCGGCCGTCACTTCGTTGGAGGTATCACCATCGGAATCCTTGCCCGACAGGTAGGCGACGGACAGGCCGACATTGCCGAAGCCGCCGGTCTTGATCTCAATCCCGCCCGAGGCGCCCCAGCCGGTGATGTCGTAGGACGCGGTATCGCCGATGCTCTTGGACGTGCCCCACGCCACCTGCTGCAGCCAGAATCCCCAACCGCCCTGATCGCTCATCGGTGCATTGGGATCGGCCAGATAGCGCGCGGTGGCGCGCGAGCCCTGGGTCACCGTCTCGAAGGCACCACCCGCATGGTCAGGCAGCATGCTGGCGACCGCGCGACGGAAATCTGTACCATCGGCATAGCCCAGGAACACGTCGGCCACCTTCTTGTCGCTGTCGAGCACCTTGAAGATCGCGTCATAGGCGCTCGCCTGCGACCGATTGAGTCCGAGTTCGGTCGAGGTCTTGCGCGCGATGTTGAGCTTGACCTCACCCGCCGCGTCGTTCGCGGTCACATTGCTCTTGAACATGAAGGGCAGCGCCGCCGCTTCGCTTGCCAGATTGGCGCCCCCCGTCATCGATCCCGATTTGACGATGAGATATTCGCCCTCGGCATCGCTGACATTGGCGAGCGACACCGCCACTTTCGATCCCGCCGCGAAGTTCGCGCCGCCACTCACCAGATATTGGGTGAATTTGTTGGCCTGCGCATCGATATTGACGCCGATCGTGCCCTGGCCGTTCACCGCAAGCGACGAGACGGCAACAGCATTGGTGCCCTGGACGAGCAGCTTGCCGCCATTGACGGTGATCGCGGCTCCCGTGCTGTTGAGCAGAGTACCAGTGAAGACCGACGTGCCACCGAGCGTCAGGCTGTCGGCACCGCCGCCAAAGTCGAGCGTGCCCGTCATCGTCGACATGCCGGCAAGCGCAATGGTGTCGACGCCCGCGCCGAAGCTGACATTGCCGACATATTTCGCGTCGCCGCTCAACGCCAGCCGGTTGGCGCCCGCGCCGAAGCTGGCATTGCCGGTCACGGTACCGTCGGCGATATCGAAGGTGTCCGCACCCGCGCCGAACAGGATGTTGCCGCTGATGACGGGTGCCGCGACGCCACTGGCGACCGCGAGTTGCTTGATTGTCGCGCCGGCATTGTTGGCCGAAAGGTCGATCGCGATCGCATTGCCGCTCTTGCCGGTCGCCACGATCGAGCCGCTATTCTCGACCAGCGCCAGCGTGCCCGCTTTGTCGGAGATCGCGATCGCGGTTCCGTCGCCCGCGGCATCGGCTTGGATCTTGCCGCTATTGGCGAGCGAGCGGACGTCGGCGCCCGCGTCGATCGCAACGGCGCGTACCAGCGAGCCGGCGGCGCTCCCTCCGGAGGCGGTGATGCTGCCCGAATTCTTGATCTTGGGAACACTCGCGCCACTCCCGACGCGCAGCGCCGTGGCATTGGCACTGTTGGCCGTCGCGCTGATCCCGCCGGTGACGGTCATCCCGCCGGCGACGGTGACCGGCGCACCGGCCCCGCCGATCACCATGCCGTTGGCCGCGACGTCCTTGTAGACGCCCGCGCCGGCGATGGCGCCGTTGATGACGATGCCGTGACCATCGGCATTGCCCGCAACCGCACCGATCGTGGTCGCGGTGCTGTCGGAACCGATCTGGACGGCTGGTGCCGCGCCATAGGAGGTAACGGCGGCGCTGCCCTCATTGGCGTCCGGAATGCCGTCCTTGTCCTCGTCGGCATCATCCTTGTTGTTGTCCGCGGGCGGAATGGCGAAGAGGATACCGCCGCCGACATTGCCGGTGACGCGCAGCGCCGGTCCGCCCTGGAGCAGATCGTCGGCATCGAGCTTGCTGACATCGCTCGGCGCGGTGGTCGAGCGGTAACCGGAGGACGAGATCGCGCCCTGGATGACGAGTGCGCCGCCGACATTGCCGTCGATCGCGACGCCGACCGCGCCCGCGCCGCGCGCCGAGACCGCCGCCTGGATCTTGACGTCGCCGCTGACATTGCCGGTGCGCACGCCATAGCTGCGGTCGCCGGTCACCGAAATGGTGCTGCCGGTGTGCGAAAGCGATCCGGTCAGCGGGCCGCCGAGCGAAATGCCGGCGCTGTCATTGCCCTCGATCGTGATGTTGCCGCTATTGGCGATATTGCCGGTGAAGGCGCCGTCGGTGCGGATGCCGAAGCGGTTGGAGCCCTGGGCGAACGGCCCGTCGAGATCGCCGTCATTGTCGGTATCGGTCGCGGTATAGTTTTCGTCGATGGTGATCGTGCCGGTGTTGGTGATGCTCGACGTGACCCCGGCATTGGCGCGGATTCCGGCAGCGCCGTTGGCACCGGTGATCTGGATCGTGCCTTCATTCTTCACGCTGTTGTTGCTGTCGATCGTGACAGCGGTGCCATTGGCCGGTTTCACCGAGCCCGCGGAGGTGATGCGGATATCGTCGGCGCCGCCGCCCTTCACGGTCGAGGTCGCAACCGGCGTGGTGCGGGCGGTATCGATCGCGGTCTCGGCGCGCAGCGGGCCGACGGTCGCGATCAGCGCGATCGGGGTCAGGCAGGTACAGGCAAGAAGGGTACGCATTGGAACTCCGTCATTGGGCAGCGGAGCGTCGATATGCGCTCCGTGAATGCCCGCATGACGGCGCGATGCGGGAGGACCCGCACGAGATTTCGATCAACCGATGTCGGATGGCTCTGCGTGAAGGTAACCGGTTCCCGGTTTTCCGCGGGATATGCTAGAACCGGATATCCATGCCGATGCGCAACGTGCGCGGGCGGAGCGGCGTGATCTGCCGCTCGTGCGGCAAGGTGAAGGGCGAACCGAGCGCGAAGCGATTGCCGATCGTGTCGAACAAATTGGTCGCGCTCAGGAACAGGCCATAGCCGCCCCGCCCGATCCGCGCGCTGAGCGCGGTATCGAGATAATTGCCTTGCGAAACGCCGAGCACCGGCCCGACGCCGAGCCGCGAGCGGCCGACATAGCGCGCCCAGCCCGACACGCGCAGGTCGAAACCGCCGCGAAGAACCGTGCTATAGTCCGCGCCGATCCGCGCATTGAACCGCGCGACATTGGGTAGATCGTCGCTTTCCGCGATCACCGCCGTCGCCGGGAGCGGGAATATCGCGCCAAGACCGCCATTCGACACGCCAGTGCCGCCGTCATAGGCGACCAGTGACGAGCGCAACACCACCGCCGGCGCGAACGGATCGGTGAGCTTGCTGTCCGCATAGACGCCGGACGCCTCGAGCAGCAGCCCGGGCAGTGGACGCCAGCCGATCGTCGCGTCGACCGACCAGATCCGGCCATCGCCGATATTGTTGGTCGCCGGCAGGCCGGTGTCGTCGATCAGATCCGCCTGGATATCGTTCCAGCGGGTATGCGCGATCGACAGCGCAATGTTCAGATCGCCAGTACCGGTGCCGCCATAGCGCAGACCGACTTCGGTCGAAGCGACATCGTCATTCTGGTAACGCTGGACGAAATTGTTGCGGACCGCGATGCCGCCGGGCCGGAACCCTTCCTGATAGCGCGCGAACAGCGTGAAATTGCTGCCGGGGGAATAGTTGAACGCGAGCGAGGGCAGGAATGTCGTCTCCGACCGCCTCGCCTGCGACTTTACGTCCGCTTCCTCCAGCAACGGCGCATCGAGCGCATCGCCCGACAGCCGGGCATGCGTCAATCGTCCGCCCCCCGTCACACTGAGCGACGGGGTGATGGCGAGCGTCATTTCGCCGAACAGTGTGGCTTCGTCGACGCGGTTGGAAACGCCGGTGACGTTGTTGATCATCTCCGCGCCGGTACTGCGCGCAAGCCGATAATGGTTCCGCACCAGGCTGGAGCCGACCACCCAGCTCAGGCCGCCATCCATGTCGTAGGCAAGGCGATTCTCGCTCGACAACAGGGTGATGCGACTCAACTGGCGGAACAATGTCGGCGGCCCGTCGGGCTGAGTCGCGTCGTAGGTCTCGTCGATATCCTGGCGCACGATACCGGTGGCCGAAACGAAGCTGAGCCCCGAATCCCATTGCTTGCGCAACACGAACTGGCCGAGCGCATAATCATTGCCGAACGCCTGTGCGATCGGGCTTTCCTTGACCAGATCCGCCACCAGATCGCGATTGGCATATTGACTGTCGCGCCCGCGGATCGACTGATAGGTGCCGCCGATATCGACCGTCCATCCCGGTGCCGGTTCCGCACGCAGCGAGATGCGGCCGCCATAGGTATCGGTGCGATTGACGTCCTTCAGATCGCGCAGCGTATCGTCGATATAGCCGCCGTCGCGCACCGCATAGCCGACCGCGCGCACCGCCACCGCGTCACCGGCAATGGGCAGGTTGACCATGAAGTTCGCATCGTAGCTTGGTGCGCCATGGGCCGTCGCCGCGGCCGACAGCGCCGCGCTCGCCTGGGTTTCGCCCAGCCGTGGCGCGACCGGCAGGATGCGCATGACGCCGCCGAGCGAACCCGCGCCGTGCAGCGTGCCCTGCGGTCCCTGCAGCACCTCGATCGTCGCGATATCGTACAGCCTGAGATCGGGATCGGGCGCGTTGTAGTTCAGCCGCGTCTCGCCGAGATACTGGCCGACCGTCGCCTGGGTCGGGCCGTTGAAGCTCGAATCGGCGATGCCGCGGATGAACAGCTTGTTGCGTCCGGGGCCGAAATGCGTGGATCCGACGCCAGGCAGACGCTGCGCGATCGCATCGGTGCCGCGGCCTTCGGCACCCACCGGCAGGTCGTCCATCCTTAAAACCGAAACGCTCCCCGGATAATCGGAGAGCGGAGTCGCACGCTTGTTACCGGTCACGATGATGTCGTCGGGCGGCGGTTCCTCGACCGTCATCACGGCGGGCCGAATGACCGCGCGCTGCACGACGCGCTGCGGTGTCGGGACCATGCGCCGAACGATCCGCCAACTGTCCGCGCCGATATTCACAAAGCCCGCATCGGTGCCGTCGAGCAGCTTCTGCAACGCCTGGCGGACGGTGAACTGGCCGCGCACCCGGCGCACCGGCAATGCCGCCAGCCGTGGATCGGACACGCCGATGCTGATCCCCGCCTGGCGCCCCAGTGCGACGACGGCGCTGCCCAGCGATCCGGCCGGCAAGTCGACCGGACGACGCGTCTCCGCCTGGGCGGCGGATGCACTCGCCACCAGGGCGATCGCAATCAGCGCGCGTTCAGCGTTCCGCATCGCTCCCCGCCATGAGCACCCAGCCATTGCCTTCGCGCCGCGCCGACACGCCGAGCACGGCACCGGCGCGCGGCACCGCACGTTCCGCACCGCCATCGAGCAGGATCACACCACTGAACCGGCGACCGCCCAGGCCGGGCGCCGCGGCAACCGGCACGCCCAGATTGCGTGACAGATCGTCGGCGACCGTAGCGAAGGCGGTGCCGCTGTAGATCAGCCGCCCTTCGCGCCAGGCCGCGACCGCGCCGGGATCGGTGTCGCCGGCTTCGGCGCGGCGGCCATCGACCGCGCGCAGCCTGCGTCCCACGGGCAAGGTCACCCGCTCGCTGCCCTTGCCGTAGATCACCACGCCTTCGGACACCGCGACTTCGGTCACGCCGCTGCCGCGCACGACGTTGAAGGCGGTTCCGGCATCGGTCAGCGTCGCGCCGCCCGTCTCGACGATGAAGGGGCGGCTGGCGTCGTGGACGACGGTGAACAGCGCCTCGCCGCGTTCGAGCTGCGCGAAGCGGGGATTGTCGCGATCGAGCATCAGCCGGGTCCCGCCGTTCAGATCGATACGGCTGCCATCGGCCAGTGCGACGCTCTGGCGCTGGCCCGCCGCCGTCTCGACAGCATAGGTCGCGCTGGCGGGCATCAGCACCGAATAGCCGGCGACCGCGACCAGCGACGCGGCGACCGCGCCCCAGCCCATCGCCATGCGCCGGGTGGGGCGCCGCACAGGTGCCGCCAGCGGTTGCGGCGCGGGTGCGGCAAATGCCGCCATGTCCTGATCGGCGAGAGCCATTTCGTCGTAGATTTGCGCGTGCATCGGATCTTCCTCCAGCCACAGCATGAAGGAGTCCCACCCCGCGAATCCGGGATCGCGCTGGCGAATGAGCCAGGCGATCGCTTCGTCTTCGATGGTGGTGCGCGGTGTGTTCATGTCTGTCTCAGGACCATGACGCCGCGGCGCCCGCTAATCCGCATCGTCCTGCCTCCTTAATTCGATCATCGCCCGATAGGCCTTTTGCAGGTCCTTCTCGACCGCGCTCAGGCTGATGCCGAATTCCTGTGCGATATCGCGCTGGCTGACCCCGTCGACGCGGAAACGCCGGAACACCGCGGCCGGGCGCTCGCCGAGCGCGGCAAGCGCGGCCTCGGCCTTGCGCAACCGTTCGCGCGCGATCAGCAGCCGTTCCGCCGACGGCTCGTCGGAGACCCCCGCGACCGTCGTGCCCGCGGCATCGGACCAGTCATGGTCGCGGCGCTGCGCACGCGAGGTCGACCGGTGACGGTCGAGCATCAGATTGTTGGCGGTGGCGTAGAGATAGGAAAGCGGCTCGGCGATCGGCCCCGCCTGGGCGCCCGACGCGCGCAGCCACAATTCGTGCAGCAGATCCTCCGCCGCGTCGCCCCCGCCGCGCGCGCGCAGGAAACGCAGCAGCATATCCCGGTTCGCGAGGAACACCGCTTCGAGACCGCCGACGGTCATGGGTTGCTGATCGGCCCGAAAAACACGTGCGCTCCATGCAGCGGATCGACGGTTCGATGCAAGAGGCGCCCCCCCTTTCGACCCCCGTCCGATTTTTCCGTGCGGGTTTCGCAGCGCCACGGCGTCTTACCGGCAAGCCTCGATTTGTATCCCCCCCGAGGTGACCCACTCCCCCAGACAGTGGGCCGGGGAAGGCAGCGTATCAGCCTTCCCCGGGAATTCTCCGGACGGGAGCGCGTGGCGTGCCAACGGCATCCGAGCGCTTCCCTTGGCCTCGGCGCCCAGCCGAGCGCGCTCCCGTCCGGTTTTTACTGCCATATCGCCTAGGGCGTGGCTGCGGCCGGCATGTAGCGATCGCGCAGATCGAGCGGACGCGCGGTCAGCGGCATCTGGATGCCCTTCACGAACACGGCCTGTGGCTGTGACAGCGGTTCCAGCGGATCGCCGTTCCATAACACCAGATCAGCCTCTTTTCCTGCATCAAGCGAACCGATTCGGTTCGCAACGCCGAACACCCTTGCCGGATTGATTGTGATCGCGGCGACCGCAGCCGCATATGGCAGCCCCCGGGCGACCGCATTGCCCGCACCGTAGCGCAGCTCGCGCGCGCGGTGCGCGACGCCGCTGCCGGTCTTGATGATCAGCGTCACGCCCGCGGCGTCGAGCCGGGCGGCATTCTCCTCGGTCGCGCCAAGTTCGGAGAAGCTCCGCGGCAGGTTCACGAGCGGATCGACGATGACGGGCACGCCCGCCGCCGCGATCTGCGGCGCGACACGCCAACCCTCCGCCGCGCCGTCGAGAATGATCCTCAATCCTTCCTCGCGCGCTACGCCAAGCATCTCGACGATATCCGATGCGCGATCGACCTTGACGATCACCGGCATCTTCCCCTCGACGACGGGAACCAACGCTTCGAGATCGATGCGCGACAGCGGCTGCGGGCGCCCCGCGCCACGATCGTAAGCGGCGCGATTGCGTGCGAAGTGACGGACGTCCGCAAGCGTCGCCTTCAACTGGACGATCGCCGAACCGCGGGCGCCGCCGGCACGCTCGGCACCGCTTTCGCCCATTTCGAGCACCATCGCGACGCGCGGACGCGTCACCATGTCGGGCTGCTGCGCCAGGTCGATCACCGCCGCCTGCCCCGAAAATTGCAGCTCGCGGCCGCGCCGGTCGTCATAAAGCGGGGTGGTCACCGCATGGGTGATGCCCGCCAGCCGCGAGACCGGCAGCAGGATCGAATCGGGATTGAGCCCATGCGAGATATCGAAGCCCGCGCTGATCCCGGCGCTGTGCGTCGCGCGATCGGCGCTCGTCGGCACCTGGCTGACCTCGACCGCGCCCAGGCTGCTGTCCGCCTGGATGAAGCCCGGCGTCACCACCCCGCCCTTGCCGTCGATCACGCGTGCACCCGCCGGCACGGCCACGCCGGGTCCGGCCGCGACGATGCGACCGTCGCGGATCAGCACGGTGCCGCGCGCGACCTCGCCCGCCGGCCCCATGGTGATCAGCCGGGCATCGACGATCGCGACCGTCTCGGCTGCGGCCTGAGAGGACAGAATGAGCGCAAGCGCACCCAGCAGCAGACGGATCATCGCGAGCCTCCCGGCTGACCGAGGGTGAAATCGGAATGCGGACGATAGCTCTTGTCGGAGCGATCGAAGACGATGCCGCCATCGATCCAGACCTTTTCCGCGCGCGCATAGATGCTGAACGGATCGGCGCTCCACAGCACGACATCGGCATTCTTGCCGGGCTCGAGCGTGCCGACCTTGTCGGCAATGCCCAGCGCCTTGGCCGAGTTGGCGGTGAACCATTTGATCGCCTCGGCCTTCGGGATCTTCAGCCCCGCACGCCAGGCCGAGGACAAGGCGACCGCCGCTTCCTGGTTCAATCGCTGGATCACCAGCGGATCGTCCGAATGGATGATCGCGCAGCCGCTGGCCGCGTGGATCAGGGGCGCATTCTCCTCGATCGCGTCGAACACCTCCATCTTATACCCCCACCAGCTTGCCCAGGTGGCGACGCAGATATCCTCCTTCACCAGCATCGGCGCGATCTTGTACGCCTCGTTGGCGTGGTGGAAGGTGCGGATGCGGAAGCCGAATTCGCGCGCGATATCGATCATGTTCGCCATCTCGTCGGCGCGGTAGCAATGATTCTGGACGAGGATCTCGCCCTTGAGCACGCCGGCCAGGGTTTCGAGCTGGAGGTCGCGCTTGGGCGGGTCCCCCGTCTTGCCGCCCTTTTCCCATTTATCCCAGCGGCGCGCATAATCCTGCGCGTCGATCCAGGCCTTGCGATAGCCCGCGACATTGCCCATCCGCGTCGCGGGCGAGCGCCCCTTGGCGCCATAGACACGCTTGGGATTCTCGCCGCACGCGATCTTGAGGCCATAGGGCGCGCCGGGGAATTTCATCGCCTGCATCGTGCCCGCGGGCACATTCTTGAGCGTCACCGTCCGCCCGCCGAACAGGTTCGCCGACCCCGGCAGCACCATCAGGGTCGTCACCCCCGCCTGGCGCGCGGCATCGAGCCCGGGATCCTGCGGCCAGACCGAATGCTCGACCCAGGCCTGGGCGGTGTTGGGATCGGTCATCTCGTTGACGTCGTTGAGCGCGTCCGCGCTTTCGGGCTGCGACCAGGCGCCAAGGTGCGAATGCGCGTCGATCACCCCCGGCGTCACCCATTTGCCGTGCGCGTCGACGCGCTGATAGCCGTCGGGCACTGCAAGCCCGGCCCCGACCGCGACGATCCTGCCACCGTCCATCAGCACCGTGCCGTCAACGATCTCCGCGCCCGTCGCGGTCAGCACCGTTCCACCGACCAGCGCGACGCGGCCGGCGGCCGGCGTGCGATAGGTGCTCGGAAACGGGTTGGCGTCGATCGCCCGCACCGGCTCCGCCGACGCCGCGACAGGCGCGGGCTGCGGAGCGGTGGCGCAGCCTGCAAGCGCGGCGGCCGTCAACAAAACGAGCGCGGCGTGCCTCATTTGCCGTCCGGCGTCACCGAGCGGACCACGCCGCCCTTCTCGTCGAGGAAGTCGATCGAGGCCTTGCCGTCGGGCATGACCTTCATCAGGATGCGCGGACGGCCCATCGCGTCGTTGAGCATCACTGCGGAATCGCGGTCGCGGGTCTTGCCGACATAGACGCGCTGGCGGCCGAACGTGCCCTCCGCCTGGAATTTCTGCGCCAGCGCGGTCTTTTCGGGACCGTCGGGCAGCTTGGTGAAGCGGACGGCCGCATCGAAATCGAGCGGCGCATCGGGCCGGTCGTTGACGATCATGCCTGCCCAGCGGCGTCCGTCATATTCGCTCTGGGTCAGCTGGATCACCTGATCCTGCTCGAACTGGTCGAAACTCAGATGGCCGCCGCCCGAGACTTTTCCGTCGGGGCCCTTCTGGCCGCTGAAGGTGAGACCGCCATTCTCGGTGCCCTCATTATTGTAGAAGATGATCCCGGCGCCGCGATTGCCGCCGGGATGCGGGCGTTCCTTGCCATGGAAGATGATGCCCGGCGAGCGGCTGGTGTTGGACACGATCATGCGGAGCGTGCCGTCATCCTCACGGACATTGATACGCTTCACATCGATCTCGTCGAACGCCGCTTTCTTGGGCGTCGTATCCGCCATCGCGCCGGTTCCGAGCGAAAAGGCCATGGCGGCGGTGAGCACGCCCGAATAGAGGATGAGGAGCCTGTTGCCGTTCATTGTTTCTCTCCTGTTGAATCATGCGCCGTGATGGCGGGAAGATAGCGGTCGCGCAGTTCGGTGGCGCGCGAGGTCATCGGTTGTTCGACGCCGCCGATCAGCACGGCGACGGGGCGCGCGACGGTTTCCAGCGGATCGCCGTCCCAGATCACGATATCCCCAGCCTTGCCCGTTTCGAGCGAACCGATGCGGTCGGCGAGACCGAAGATGCGCGCCGGATTAATCGTCATCGCGGCAAGCGCAGCCTGCCACGGCAGGCCGTTGGCGACGGCATTGCCGGCATTGTAGCGCATCTCGCGCTCGCGGTGATTGCCGTTGCCCTGGATCGCGATCGTCACGCCGGCGGCGGCAAGGCGGCGGGCATTGCCGAGCGTCGCGCCGAGCATCTCGAACGAGACCGGATTATTCTCGATCGGCGTGATCAACACCGGCACCTTCGCCGCCGCGATCTCGCGCGCGACGCGCCAGCCCTCGCCGGCGCCCTCCAGGATCAGCTTCACTTTCTCCTCATGCGCCATCGCCAGCGCGTCGCGAATGTCCGACGCGCGATTGACGCTGACGAGCAACGGCATCCGCCCTTCGACCACGGAAAGCAGAGCCTCCAGATCGACGCGCGACAGCGTATAATCGCGGGTCTCACCGCGATCATAGGCGGCGCGGCGACGCGCGAAGTCGCGCACCTCGGCGAAGATCGCCTGGAGCGCGACGAGTTCGGCCGCGCGCGCGCCGCCGGCGCGCTCGGCGCCGGCATCGCCCATGTCGAGGACCATCGCGACGCCGCGCTTCATCAGCATCGGCGCACCGCCGAGCGACACCGCCGCCGCCTGCCCCGCGAAGAGCAGCTCGCGGCCCGCCGCATCGTCATAGGCCGGCGTCGCGATCGCGCTGGTGATGCCGCCCAGTCGGGCAACGGGCAGCAGCAAAGAATCCGGATTGAGGCCATAGCCGGCGTCGAACGCCGCGCTGATGTCGCTTTTATGCGTGCCGCGATCGTCGGTCGATTCAACCGCGCGCACCTCGATCAGGCCGAGCGCCGTGCCCGACGCGACCAGGCCGGGCGTGACGATCCTGCCGGCGGCATCGATGATCCGGGCGCCCGACGGCACGGGCACATCCGCGCCGACCGCGACAATCCGCCCGTCGCGGACGATGACGGTGCCGCGCGCGATCTCGCCCGCGACGCCCATCGTCACGACGCGCCCGCCGGTGATCGCCACGGTCTCGGCCGCCGCCGGCATCCCGACGGTCAGCATCAATGCAGCCAGGATGTGCCGGATCATCGCGCGAACTCCTGCCCCGGCTGGCCGAGCACGAAATCGGACGGCCCCTGATAGCGCGGATCGGCACGATCCCAGCTCAGCGTACCGTCGATCCAGACCTTTTCCGCGACGGCATAGACGCTGAACGGATCGGCGCTCCACAGGACGAGGTCGGCCATCTTGCCAGGCTCCAGCGTGCCGACGCGATCGGCGATGCCCATCGCCTTGGCCGGATTGGCGGTGATCCAGCGGATCGCCTGCCCGCGCGAGATCTTCATGCCGGCATGGTTGGCGGCGGTCATCGCGATCCCGGCCTCCTGATTGAGCCGCTGGATCAGGAGCCCGTCGTCCGAATGGATGATCGCACAGCCGCCCGCCGCGTCGATCATCGGCGCATTCTCCTCGATGCCGTCGAGCGATTCCATCTTCGCGCCCCAGCTGTTCGCCCAGGTCGCGACGCAGATATCCTCCTTCGCGAGCAGGGGCGCGATCTTGTAGGCTTCATTGGCGTGATGGAAGGCGCGGATATGGAAGCCGAATTCGCGCGCGACGTCGATCATCACCGCCATCTCGTCGGCGCGGTAGCAATGATTCTGGACGAGGATCTCGCCCTTGAGCACGCCGGCCAGGGTTTCGAGCTGGAGATCGCGCTTGGGCGGATCGCCGACTTTCCCGCCCTTTTCCCATTTGTCCCAGCGCTTGAGATAGTCGGCCGCGTCGATCCAGGCCTTGCGATAGCCCGCGACATTGCCCATCCGCGTCATCGGCGCGCGGCCCTTGCCGCCATAGACGCGCTTCGGATTCTCGCCGCAGGCCATTTTGAGGCCATAGGGCGCGCCCGGGAATTTCATCGCCTGGGTGGTGACGGCGGGCACATTCTTGAGCGTGACCGAACGGCCGCCGAACAGATTGGCCGAGCCCGGCAGGATCATCAGCGACGTGATGCCGCCGCCGCGCGCAAGCCGGAATTTGGGATCCTGCGGCCAGACCGCATGCTCGGCCCAGACCTCCGCGGTGTTGGGGGAGACGGCTTCATTGCCGTCCTCATGCGAAGGCGTGCCGGGAGACGGATAGACGCCGAGATGCGAATGCGCGTCGATGATGCCGGGCGTCACCCATTTGCCGCGGCCATCGACGCGCCGATAGCCGTCGGGAATGGCGAGATCGGGGCCGACCGCCTCGACCCTGCCATCGCGCACCAGGACGGTGCCGGTCGCGATCTCCGCGCCCGTGCCCGTCAGGATCGACGCGCCGGTGATGGCGAGCGGCGGTTGCGGCGCAGGACGATAGGTGGAGGTAAAGGGATCCCCGCCACCGACATCCTGCGCCGCCGCAACGCAGCCCGCCACAAGCAGCAGCGCCGCGCCGATCAGCCGGCCAGCATCCAAAACCGTTCGTTCCGCCGCTGACCCCATGTTCGAACCTCCACCCCACCCAGGACGAGTGACGGGGGCGAAGAATCCGCCACTCGCTTTTTACGATGGAGCGATGGCGGATTTGCCCGCCCGAACCATCGTCTCGGGCAGGGAAGATCCGCTTTTCCTTGCGGATATCATGAGGGGCTGGGCCATAGTGAGTGAACATCGTCTGGCGCGTCGTGCCGCCAATCTTTCGACCAGCTTTCCAGCACCGCATTTTCCGTCGGAACTCGAAGCCGATGTGATCCCGTTCGATTCGGGTTTCGCGGCGCCACAATTGCTGCCCGACCTGACCGAATATGCGATCGCGGCGCTCAACACGCATCGCGAGGAGACGCTGCAATATTCGCCCACCCACGGCCAGCCCGAACTACGCGGCTGGCTGTCGGAACTGATGAACGAGGATGGCTGCGCGCTGACCCCCGACCATCTGCTGATCGTCAACGGCGCCAAGCACGGGCTGGAGCTGATCTGCCGGCTGCTGCTCGACGAGGGTGACGCCGTGGTCGTCACCGCGCCGACCTATTTCACCGCGATTCCGATCTTTCGCAGCTTCGGCGTCGATTTCATCGAGGTCGGCCAGGATGCCCACGGCATCGACGTCGCGGCGCTGGAGACCATGCTCGATGCGCGCGCCAAGGAAGGGCTGGCGGCACCCAAGCTGATCTACAATGTCGCCGATTTCCACAATCCGACGGGCGCCACCATGTCGCTGGAGCGTCGCCAGGCGCTGATCGCGCTGGCCGAGGCGCGCGGCATCGCGGTGGTCGAGGACACACCCTATCGCCGTGTCCGCTTCGAGGGCGAGACCGTGCCGTCGCTGAAGGCGCTCGACCGCACCGGCAACGTCATCCATGTCGGCACATTCTCGAAGCTGGTCGCGCCGGGCCTGCGCATCGGCTGGGTCGCCGCCGATCCCGATATCATCGCACGGCTGATCCGGCTGAAATCGGATGGCGGATCGTCGCCGCTCGTCCAGCGCATCATCTATGAATTCGGCCGCTCGCCCGCCTTCGCCGCGCATATCGAGCGTGTCCAGGCGGTCTATCGCGAGCGGCGCGACCGGATCGTCGCAGCGGTGCGCCGCGAAATCCCGGCGGCCGAGATCGCGGTGCCCGAAGGCGGCTATTATGTCTGGGTGACCCTGCCGTCGCATGTCGACGGCGATGTGATCGCCGCACTTGCCGCCGAGGCGAAGGTGAACCTGATCGCCGGCAGCACCTTCTTCGCGACGGGCGGTGCCGGCAATGCACGCGCGCCCAGGAACCATATCCGCCTGTCGTACAGCTATGCGACGCCGGAACAGATCGACGAAGGTGTTCGCCGTCTGGCCGGGGCTTATCGGTCGGTCGCGGGCTGATGGCATCGGCTTCGCAGCCGCTGGTCGAGTTCCGCGGCGTCGAGAAGCGCTATGGCGGCGGAACCCGTCCGGCCGTCGCGGGGCTCGACCTGAGCGTCGCCAAGGGCGAATTCCTGACTTTGCTCGGGCCCTCGGGATCGGGCAAGACGACGACGCTGATGATGCTCGCCGGCTTCGAGACGCCGACCGCCGGCGACATCATGCTCGACGGCCGCTCGCTGGCGAAGCAGCCGCCGCACAAGCGCAACATGGGCGTGGTCTTCCAGAATTATGCGCTGTTCCCGCATATGTCGGTCGCACAGAATCTGGCATTTCCGCTGAGCGTGCGCGGCCTGCGCAACCAGGACATCACGGCGCGCGTCGACGAGGCGCTGGCGCTGGTCAGGCTCGACGGGCTGGGCCATCGCCGGCTCGACGCACTGTCGGGCGGCCAGCGCCAGCGGGTCGCGCTGGCACGCGCGCTGATCTTCAAGCCCGACCTCGTGCTGATGGACGAGCCGCTGGGCGCGCTCGATCGCCAGCTTCGCGAACGGTTGCAGGCCGAGATCAAGCGCATCCAGCGCACTTTGGGCCTGACCATCGTCTATGTCACCCACGACCAGAGCGAGGCGCTGACCCTGTCCGACCGGATCGTGGTGTTCGCCGACGGCGCGGTGCAGCAGATCGGCACGCCGCAATCGATCTACGAACATCCCGCCAATGCCTTCGTCGCCGGTTTCGTCGGCGAGAATAACGGCCTGGCCGGCACCGTCACCACGCGCGACGGCGACACCTGCGAAGTGCGGCTGGAGGGCGGCGAGACCATCCGGGCGACCGCGATCGGCGACATCGCACCGGGCGCACGCGTCGTCACCACCGTCCGCCCCGAACATGTCGGCATGGACGACGGGGTCGGTGGTTATTGCAACCGGCTGGATGCGCGTGTCGACGAACTCGTTTATCATGGCGATCACAGCCGGATCCGGGCGACCCTGCCGGGTGGTGCGACGCTGACGATCTGCGCACCGCGCGAACGGGGCATCAAGCCCGCCGACGCGCTGCCGATCGGCTGGTGCGCGGACCGATGCTTCGCCTTTCCGGCCGACGACTGGGTAGAGGATCCGCTGGGGGAGACGCGATGACTCTGTGGGGGCGCACCAGATGGGCCTTTGGCGCGGCGATCGGCCTGGCAGCCGCGACGATCGCATTATCCTCCTGCGGGTCCGATTCCGCGACGCGCCCGCTGACCATCGTCGGCTGGGGCGGATCGTCGCAGGATGGGCATCGCAACGCCTATTGGACGTCGTTCACAAAGACGACCGGCATCAAGCTGCGCGAAGACACCTGGCATGGCGGTGTCGGCGTGATCCGGACCAAGGTGATCGGCGGCGATTCGAGCTGGGATATCGTCCAGGTCGAGACCGAGGACCTGATCCTGGGTTGCGAGGAAGGCCTGTTCCAGCCGCTCGACTGGGCGGCGCTGGGCGGTCGCAACGCCTTCATTCCCGCCGCCGTCCATGAATGCGGCGTCGGCGCGATGCTGTGGTCGTATCTGATCGGCTATGACGGCGATCGCATCAAGGGTCCCGGGCCGCAGAGCTGGGCCGATTTCTGGGATGTGAAGCGTTTCCCGGGCAAGCGCGGCATGCGCAAGACGCCCAAATATTCGCTCGAATTCGCGCTGCTCGCTGATGGCGTGCCGCCCGCGCAGGTCTATCCCACGCTGCGCACCGCGGCGGGCGTCGACCGCGCATTTCGCAAGCTCGACGCACTCAAGCCCGATATCGTCTGGTGGTCGTCGATCTCGCAAGTGCCCGACCTGATCGGATCGGGCGAAGTGGCGATGTCGGTGACGAGCCCCGGCCGGCTGATCGTCGCCAACCAGACCGAGAAGCGCAATTTCAAGGTGAGCTGGCACGGCAATATCTATGCCGTCGATTATTGGGTGATATTGAGCAACAGCCCGCGCAAGGCCGAGGCCAACGAACTGCTGCGCTATATGACGCGCCCGGAAAACCAGATGCGCCTGCCCACCTTCATCCCGACCGGCCTGACCAATGTCGAGGCGGGCAAAAGGATCGATCCGCGCTACAAGCGGGATACCCCGTCCGATCCCGCCAACATGACCGACGCGCTCGCGCTCGATGGCGATTTCTGGGTGGAATATGGCGACCAGCTGACCCAGCGCTTCAATGCCTGGGTCGCGCGCTGAGACGATGATGTCTTCGTCCGCTCAACCCGAGGCGCCGTTGGTCCTTCGAGACGGGTCTTCGCCGGGCTCAGCCCCTCCTCAGGATGAGCGGGGAGCGGGAGCCGCAAGATCGCCGCGACGCTGGTGGACTTTCGCCTTGGTCGCGCCGCTGCTGCTGTTCCTGCTGGCGAGCTTCATCGTGCCGGTGCTGATGATGCTGTCGCGCGCGATGACCGATCACGAGCTTGCCGATAGCTGGCCGAAAAGCGCGGAACTGCTGTCGGCATGGAACGGAAACGGCCTGCCCGACGACGCGCTGGCGCAGACCGTTGCCGTCGAGATGCTGGCGGCACGCCAGGCAGGCACGCTCAATCGCGTCGCCAACCGGCTCAATTACGACGTGGTCGGATCGCGGACCCTGCTCTACACGACCGCCGACCGTCTGGCGGCGGGTGCGCCGGGCAATTCGCTCGCCGACCTGGTGCGGATCGATCCTCGCTGGGCGAACCGGACCTATTGGTCGGCGATGCGCCACGCCGCGGGGCCGCTGACCAGCTATTATCTGCTGGCCGCGCTCGACCGGCGGATCGATGCCGACGGCGCCGTCGTCGCGGTCTCACGCGAACAGGCGGTGTTCGTCGACATCTTCCTGCGCACCTTCAAGATCAGCCTGGTCGTTGCCCTGCTCTGCACTTTGCTCGGCTATCCCGTCGCCTATCTGCTCGCATCGCTGCCCGAACGCCGCGCCAATCCGCTGCTGATCCTGGTGCTGCTGCCCTTCTGGACCTCGGCGCTGGTGCGCACCACTGCCTGGGTCGTGCTGCTGCAGACCAACGGAATTGTGAACGGCCTGCTCGAACAGATCGGGCTGATCGATGTGCCGCTGCAGCTGATCTACAACCGGCTGGGCGTCTATATCGCGATGACGCACGTCCTGCTGCCCTTCTTCATCCTGCCGCTCTATGGCGTGATGAAGGGGATCGAGCCGTCGGCGATGCGTGCGGCGAGCTCGCTCGGCGCGACGCCGCTCACCGCCTTCCTCAAAGTCTATCTGCCGCAGACCATGCCCGGCGTGCTCGCCGGCGCGATCATCGTCTTCACGCTGGCGCTGGGCTATTACATCACCCCGGCTCTGGTGGGCGGCGGCGCCGACCAGATGATCAGCGGATCGATCGCCTTCTACACCAACCAGTCGCTCAACTGGGGCATGGCGGCCGCGCTCAGCCTGTTGCTGCTGATCCCCCTGCTGCTGATGGTCTTTGCCGGGCGGACGATGGCGCGGACGGTGCCGGCATGAGCGCGCACGGCATCGCACAGCGCGGCTGGGGCCGTTTCGTGCTGATCGGCTATTGCAGCCTGGTCTTCGCCTTTCTGGTGCTGCCGATCCTGGCGGTGGTGCCATTGTCGCTCAATCCCAGTGCGTTCCTGGTCTTTCCCGAGGATGGCCTGTCGCTGCGCTGGTACCGGGCGCTGTGGGAATCGCCGCAATGGATGCGCGCCTTTCGCAACAGCCTGTCGGTCGCCACCGCGACGACATTGATCGCGACGCCGCTCGGCACGCTGGCCGCGATCGGCCTCGCCAATATGCGCTCACGCGCCAAGCCGCTGATCGTCGCCCTGCTGTCCGCGCCGATGGTGGTGCCGGTGGTGGTGGTCGCGATCGCGTTCTATTTCCTGTTCGCGCCGCTCGGGCTGGTCAACGGCTTTGCCGGGCTGGTCGTCGCGCACACCGTGCTTGCCCTGCCCTTTGTCGTGATCGTCGTCCACGCCTCGCTCCAGGGCTTCGATTTCGAACTGGCGCGTGCCGCGGCGAGCCTGGGCGCCCGGCCCTATGTCGTGGTGCTGCGCGTGCTGGCGCCGCTGATCGCGCCGGGCATCGCGGCAGGCGCGGTCTTTGCCTTCATGACGTCATTCGACGAAACGGTGGTGGCCCTGTTCATCGCCGGTCCCGACCAGCGCACGCTGCCGATGCAGATGTTCGAAGGCGTGCGCGAGCAGATCAGCCCGGCGATCACCGCCGCCGCGACTTTGCTCGTCATCGCATCGACCGCGCTGCTCGGCACGGCGGAACTGCTGCGCCGCCGCGCCGACCGGCTGCGCCCCGACCGGCCATGATCGAGATTCCGTCCGAGACCGAGCTGCGCCAGCGCGCAGGCCGCAAATGGCGCAGCTATCCCGCCGACGTCATTCCCGCCTGGATCGCGGACATGGATTTGATGCCGGCGCCGGCGATCATGGACACGCTGTCCGAGGCGCTGCGGCTGGGCGATTTCGGCTATGGGCTGACGATGGCGAACAACGGCGTGCCCACCGCCTTTGCACGCTGGGCAGAGCGGCGCTGGGACTGGCGGGTCTCGCCCGAAGACGTAATGCTGATGCCCGACGTCGTCGGCGGTATCGCCAATTGCATCGAGGCGCTGACCGCGCCGGGCGACGCCATCCTTGTCCAGACGCCAGCCTATCCGCCGCTGCTGAGTTCGGTGCGGACCGCGGGACGGCGATTGATCGAACAGCCACTGGTCGACGACCGGATCGATCTGGCCGAACTCGACGCGCTGCTGGGCCGGGAACAGGTGCGGATGATGCTGTTCTGCCATCCGCACAATCCCAGCGGCCGATGCTTCACCGCGCTCGAGCTGACCGGCATTGCCGAGCTTGCGCGCCGCCACGACGTGATCGTGATTTCGGACGAGGTTCATGCCGACCTGACTTACAAGCCGCATCGCCATATCCCCTTCGCGACGATCGCGCCCGAACGCACGGTGACGCTCAACGCGCCGAGCAAGGCGTTCAATGTCGCGGGGTTGCGCACTGCGGTCTGCGCGACGCGCGGCGAATTGCTGGCCAGGCTCAAGGCCTTGCCGTCGACGCGCTGGAACGCCTTTTCCGCACCGGGCGTCCGCGCCGCGCTGGCGGCGTGGAGCGATGCCGGTGAGGATTGGCTGATCGCCTGTGTCGACCATCTTCAGGCGCGGCGCGATCAGCTTGCGGTGCTGCTCGCGCGGCATTGCCCGGCGATCGGTTATGCGCCGCCCGAGGCCGGCTATCTGGCCTGGCTCGATTGCCGGGCGCTGGGTCTCGACGATCCGGCGGGGTATTTTCTGGAGCGGGCGAAGGTCGCGCTGTCGGCGGGGCCGGATTTCGGCGCGCCGGGCGAGGGCTATGTGCGGCTCAATTTCGCGACTTCGGCGGAGATATTGGAAGAGATTGTGGGTCGGATGGGCCGGGTGCTGAGATAAGGAGCCGGACAGTCAAATTGTCCGCTTGCGCTTTTCCGCAGCCCCTCTCCTCCCTGTGCCAAAGGCACGGGGAGGGGGACCGCCGACCGCAGGTCGGTGGTGGAGGGGAAATGCGATGACTCATTCCCCGCCATAGCTGGCGAGAATCCTGCGAGAATCTGGTTCGAAAGTCGCGTGGGGCGTTGGCATCCTATTTCCCCTCCACCACCAGCCTTTGGCTGGCGGTCCCCCTCCCCATCGCTTCGCGATAGGGAGGAGAATGCGTACCGTCACACTCCCATGAAGTCCCGAACAACACTGGGCTTTCGCCGGAATGACGCTGGACGCCATCACCCGCCCCACACATCCGCGCAGAGCCTTGCGAAATTGCCGCCCAGCAGCTTCTCGATCCGCCGTGCGGGCCAGCCGCGTGCCGCGAGATCGTCGGCGAGGCGGAGGAAGCGTGCGGGTTCGTTATAGTCGGGCACGAGATTGAGGATATCGGGCGCCTCGCCCGGCGCCGCGACGCCCATGGCCTTGCGCTCGTCATAGAAGCGTTTCTGCGCCGCCAGCGCCTCCGGCCCGGTCGGCGCCGCGCGGATGCCGCCGTCGGTGCCGAGCGCGACATGATCCTCGCCCGCCACTTTCACGACATGTTCGATATGGCGGATGACGTCCTCGGCGCGCGCCTGGCCCTGCGCGCGCAGGAAGGGCATGAAATAGATGCCGGCGACGCCGCCCTTGTCGGCAAGCGCCTTCAGTTCCGCGTCCGACGTGTTGCGCGGCACGTCGACCAGCGCGCGGCAGCCGGTGTGGCTGATCGCGATCGGCGCGGTCGACGCGGCGATGGCGTCGGCGATGGTGCGCGCGCCGGCATGGCTGGCATCGACCAGCATCCGCCGCGCGTTGAGCGCAGCGACGACATCGCGGCCATAGGCGCTGAGCCCGGCATTGGCGGGCTCCAGGCAGCCGTCGCCGACCAGATTGCGGATATTGTAGGTCAGCTGGACGATGCGCACGCCGAGCAGATCGAACAGGTCGAGCCGGCCGATCTCGGTTTCGAGCGGGACGCTGTCCTGGAAACCGAAGATCACGCCCAGCCGTCCGCTGTCCTGCGCCAGTTTGAGATCGGCTGCGCTGCGGACCTGGAGCATCTGGTCGGGAAAGGCGGAGACGAAGCGCGCATAGCGGGTGATGCGGCGCAAAGTTTCCTCGAAGCGGCCCGGCGCGCCGCCGCCCGCCCCCACCGTCTGGTTGATCGCGGTGAGGCCCGAGGCGCGGAAGGCATCGAGCTGTGCCTGGATGCCCGGCGATTTGGGATCGAGATTGCCGAGCGAGCCGAGCCCGTCGATCACCATCGCGCGGGCGTAGCGTTCGGCACCGAAAGTCTGCGCGCCCGCTCTTCCGGCGAATGCCAGAGCCGCAGCGCCGGCAAGCACCGCGCGGCGACTGGGGTGCTTCACGTCCGCATCGCCGTTTCGAACCATGTCGCCTGATCGGCGCCGGCGACCTCGGTCAGATGCCTGAGGAAGATCGGCGTGGTGTGGACGGGCTCGCGCGCCATCGCGATCATCAGCCGGTCCATCGCCGGGCGCCCGATCCTCTTGTCGAGCTCCCACAGGATCAGTGGTCCCTTGCCGTAGAGCTGGACGCGGTTGGGGCGGCCATGGCCCATCACCGGGCCGGCATCCTTGCTGCCCTCCACCTTGGACGCGATATTCTTCGCCAGTTCGTCGGCGCCGAAGGTCGCCTCGACATAGCGCATCGACATATATTCTGCGGCGGATTCGACCAACCAGAAATCCTCGCTGAGCGGGCTCGCCAGCATCCACCAGGCATGGCCGACCTCGTGCGCGACATAGCGCGCCGGATTGACTTCCGGGACGTCCTCGCCCGAGCGGCCGCCTTCGGAAAGCACGGTATAGGCGGTGCGCGCATAGCCCATGCCGCTCTTGCGCCAGACCTGCGCCATACGCACCTTGCGCGGCAGCGGGCCGAACATCGCCTCGAAATAGCGCGCCGCGCCCTCGGCATGCTTGACGTAGAAGCCCGAAAGCCGTGTCGAAAGATCGCGCCCGAAAAATTCGACGCCATGCGCCTCCGCGCGCTGCAACCCCTGCATCGCGACCATCGGCAGGTCGATATCGATGAAGTCGCGGCGGATGCGGACGCCGGTCTTCGTCCGTTTCACATCGCCCTGGGCGACGACGACGAGATCGGGGGCCAGCCCCTCGATATCGGCGTCGACGGTGAAGCGCGTCTGGATGTCCGCGCCGATCGGGATCCACATATGATCGATGAACAGCTCGAACCCTTCGGGCCGCAAGGCGGCGGCGTTGCTGTCATGTTTGGTGTTGATCTGCCCGGTATAAAGGAAGCGCAGCTTGACCGGCGCCGCGGTCGGCTTCGCGAAATGGAAAATGTAGCGCGTCAATTCCTCGACCGGCTTTTCCGCCGGCTCGGTCGTCACCGTCACGCCGCGCGGCAGCTGCATCGGCTGCAGCGCGAAACGCCGCGAGAGCAGGAACGCCTTTTCGCTCGCCGCTTCGGTCAGGGTGACCGTCACATCGGCCTTCAGATTGCCCTGCGGGTCGAAATCGGCGTTAACCCGATAATGGGGCGGCGCGGCATAAGCGCTCGCCACGGACAGAAGGGCGGTGACCAGGCCCGAGACGATACGCATCATTCCCCCTATTTCTTGTAGATCGTGCCGCCCTTCATCACGAAGCCGACATGCTGAAGTGTGGTGACGTCGCTCAGCGGATCGCCGCGCACCGCGACGATGTCCGCCGCCTTGCCCGGCGCGAGCGAGCCGATCGTCGAGAGCAGGCCGAGATGGTCGGCGGCATTGACGGTCGCGGCGCGGATCGCCTCGAGCGGCGTCAGCCCGGCGCGGACGAGCAGCGAGAATTCACGGGCATTCTCGCCATGCTTGCTCACGCTGGCATCGGTGCCGAAAGCGATGCGCACGCCATGCTTGTGCGCGAAGGCGGCCGACTGGAGCATGAGCGGCCCGACCTCCAGCGCCTTGGCGCGGACAGCGGGTGACAGGAAGCTTTGCGGATCATTGCCCCAGCGCGTCACCGTATCGCCGGCGAGCAGGGTCGGGATCAGCCAGGCGTTGTTCGCCTTGAACAGCTTCACCGTCTCCGCATCGAGATTGGTGCCATGTTCGATCGAATCGCCGCCCGCGCGCAGAAAGGCGTTCATCGCGGCGGCATTATGCGCATGCGCGGTGACGCGGCGGCCGAGCGCGTGGGCGGCATCGACGATCGCCTTCATCTCGTCATCGGCGAATTGCTGACCAAGGCCCGATGCCTGGTCCGCCAGCACCGATCCGGTCGCGACGATCTTGATGAGATCGGCGCCGCGATGGATGGTCTCGCGCGTCACGCGCCGGCAATCGTCGCCGCCCGAACACAGGCTGGGCCGGCGGACGAGATGGCCGACATCGGGCCGGTAGCCCGCCGGGTCGCCCGCGCCGCCATGCGGGCTCAGCGCGTTGCCGGCAGCGACGATCCGCGGCCCAGGCACCTTGCCCGCGGCGATGCCGTCGCGCAGCGCGAAGATCGCGTCATTCTCCTCACCCAGATCGGCGACGGTGGTGAAGCCGGCATCGAGCGTGATGCGGGCATAGCGCGCGCCGTCGATCGCGAGATCGGCGGCGGTCTGCACGGTGCGGCGCAATTTATCGTTGGGGCCGTTTTCGTGGCAGATATGGACATGGCTGTCGATCAGCCCGGGCAGCACGAAACTGTCGGCGAGATCGACGACGTCGCCTTCGCCGACAAAACCGGCCCGGATCTCCGCTACCTTGCCGGCGCGCACGACGATGGTCTGGCGTTCGAGCACACGGCCGCTGGCCGGATCGGCGAGCAGCCGGCCGGCATGGATATAGGTTGCCGGTGCCTCCTGCGCCGCAGCGCCCCAGCCCAGCGCCGCGATCGCCAGCGCCGCGCCAAGCATCAACCATGGTCTTTTCATCGGTTCAGGCCCTTCCCGCCGCCCGCGATCCAGGCGGCAATCTGCTCGTCCAGGATCGGCAGCGGCAGCGGCCCGGCCCCAAGCGCGACGTCGTGAAAGGCGCGCAGGTCGAACGCCGCGCCGAGCTTCGCCTTTGCGCGGCTCCTCAGCTCGAGGAACTTCTGCATGCCGACATAATAGGATGTCGCCTGGCCGGGAATGACGATGTAGCGGTCGATCTCGCGCTGATTGTCATAATGGCTCGACGGCATGTTTTCGTCGAAATAGGCGGTGGCCCGTTCGCGCGTCCATTTGAGGTGGTGGATGCCGGTATCGACCACCAGCCGGCAGGCGCGCATCAGTTCCAGCGAGAGCCGGCCGAAATCCGAATAAGGATCGGCATAAAGCCCCATTTCCTTGGGCAGGCGCTCCGAATACAGCCCCCAGCCTTCGCTGAACGCGGCGATGCTCGCGAAGCGGCGGAATTTGGGCAGCCCCGTCATCTCGTGCGCGATGCAGGTTTCGACATGATGGCCCGGAATCGCTTCGTGATAGAGCGTCGCGGCAAGCTGGTAGCGCGGCTGCGCCTTCATATCGGCCAGGTTGATATAGAAGATGCCCGGCGACGATCCGTCCTGCGGCGGATTGCGATATTGCGCCTTGGGCGCCGATTTCTCGCGCCAGGCCTCGGTCGGGCGGACGACGACCTCCGCCCTGGGCAGCACGCCGAACAGCTCGCTTTGACGCTTGCGGATCTCGTCGAGCAGCGCCTCCGCCTCCGCGACATAGGCGGCGCGGCCGGCGTCGGTGTCGGGGTGATAGAATTGCGGATCGCTGCGCATGAAGGCGAAGAAATCCTGTAGCGTCCCCGTAAAATCGACGCGCTTCATGATGCCGCGCATCTCGTCATGGATGCGCGCCACTTCGCGAAGGCCGAGCGTGTGGACGTCCGCGGCCTTGAGTGGCAGCGTCGTATAGGATTCGAGCTGCGCCTCGTAATAGGCCTGGCCATCGGGCAGCTTCCAGATGCCATCGACGGTGTCGGCCTGGGCCTCGGCGGCGCGCAGATGCGCGATCAGCGCGCGATAGCCGGTGGCGAAGCCGGTCTGGAGCGCGGCGATGGCGCGCGCGAGCAGATCGGCACGCTCGGCATCGCTGAAACCGGCCTTGGCCACCTTTGCCCTGAAATCGGCGAGGATCGGGCTGTCGGCCACGCCCGCGTCAAAGGGGACGCCCTTCAGCATATTCTCGCAAGGGCCGATCACCTGCGCATAGACGAAGCGCGGCGGGCGGATGCCCTTGGCCTCCTGCCGGACCAGCGCCGCGATCGCCTGGACCATCAGCGGCCCGACCCCGGCAACGCGCGCGATATAGGCATCGGCGTCCGCCCTGGTGGCGATCGGATGGCTGTTGGTGAGAGTGCTCGGCACCCGCGTGTGCAGGCCGCCCATCTGCGTCATCGCATAATCATGATCGCGCCAGCGGAAATCGGCGATGCCGCGTTCGGCCGAGCGTTCGAAGATGCGATAGCTCAGCCGCGCCTGGGGCGAGAGTTTGGCCGGATCGAAGCGGCGCAGCGCGGCCAGATCCTGCTTGAGCAGTTCATGGCTTTCGAGCACGCGCGCTTCGCCGATATCGTCCCATTTATCCTGGTCGCGACGGATGCCGAGCGCCGACTGGCGCGTCGGGCTGCGATCGAGGCCACGCTGGAAGACGCCCTCGAAAAACGCATCGAGCCGGGCATCCTCGTCGGTTTCGGCGGCGAAGAGCGGCGGCATGGCGAGCGCGCCGAACAAAAGGGCGGCCGATGCCGCGAACCGGCGCCGGCTGATCATGCCGCCTGTCCCTTGCCGGCGATCCATCGGTCCACATTCTCCTCCAGCATGGGAAGCGGCAAGGCGCCGCTGCCCAGCACGACATCGTTGAAGCGGCGGATGTCGAAACGCGCGCCCAGCGCCGCGCGCGCGCGATCGCGCAACGCCACCAACCGGAGCTTGCCCATCTCATAGGCGCAGGCCTGGCCGGGGGTGACGATGTAGCGCTGGATCGCGGTGACATTGTCGTCATGGCCCGAGGGCGTATTCTCGTCGAGCCAGGCCACCGCTTTCTCGCGGCTCCAGCGCAACGCATGGACGCCGGTGTCGGTGACCAGCCGGCCGGCGCGCATCAGCTCCATCGAGAGCCGGCCGAATTCCTGCCACGGATCGCTGTAGAGCCCCATTTCGAGCGGAAGCTGTTCGGCGAACAGCGCCCAGCCCTCGCTGAAGGCGGTATAGCCGTTGAAGGCGCGGAATTTGGGCAGGCCGGTCAACGCCTGGGTGACCGCCTTCTCCAGATGATGGCCGGGCACGCCCTCATGATAGGACAATGCCGACAGCTCGAAGATCGGCAGGTTCCGCATCGTCCGCGTGTTGACGTAGAGGATGCCGGGGCGCGATCCGTCGGCCGATGGCGCGAAATAGCCGGCGGTGCCCGCCGACGCCTCCAGCCAGGGCTCGACCGGTTTCACCAGCACGTCGGCGCTCGGGACATGGCTGGTGAGTTCGCCCAGCCGCGCCGTCACCCCCGCGATCTTGGCGCGCATCGCGTCGAGATAGGCGGCCTTCCCCTCCGGCGTTTCCGGATAATAGAAACGATCGTCGGTCTGGACGTGCGCGAAGAATTGCGGAAGCGTGCCCGAGAAACCGGTGCGCTTCATCAGCGCGCGCATTTCGCCGTGCAGCCGCGCGGTTTCCTCCAGCCCGATCCGGTGCACCTCCGCCGGTGAAATCGGCAGGGTGGTTTCCCAGCGCAGCGCGGCGGCATAATAGGCGTCGCCATCGGGCAGGCGCCAGACGCCGTCATTATAGGTGACGGTGCGCCGCCCCTCTTCGAGATGGGCGATCAGGTGACGGAAGCCGGGCTCGAACCCCTGTTTCAGCCCCGCTTCGGCGGCGACCGTCAGTTTCGCCTTTACGGCATCGGCGATGGCGAGCCTGGCGATCTTCGCCTTGAAATCGGCGAGGATCGGGCTGTCCGCCCCGTCGGCCTGGAAGGGGCGTCCGGTGATCAGCTTCACGCAATTGCCGATGACGAGCGGATAGGAAAAAGCGGGCGGACGCACCCCGGCCGCCGCCTGCGCCTCAAGCTCCGCCACCACCTGTGCGAGGAACGGCTTCACATTGTGGAGGCGCGCGACATAGGCCTCGGCATCGGCGAGATCGGCGATCGGATGATTGTTGATCAGCGTCTGCGGGATCGAACGCTGCGGCCCGCGCATCTGGCAGACCGGATAACGATTGCCGCGCCAGCGATGGCGCTCGATCGTCTCGTTCGCGTCATATTCGAAAAGGCGATAGCTGAGCGCCCCTTCCGGCGTCAGCGCGTTGCGATCGAAGCGTTTGAGCGCGGCCAGGTCGCGCCGAAGCTGGGCCACGTTCGCCACCGCATGCGTCGCGCCGATATCGGGCCAGCGATCCTGCCCCGCCTTCACCCCCATGCCCGACTGGGCGCCGGGATCGCGCGCCAGATTGCGCTGGAAGACGGTTTCGAAAAAACCGTTGAGGCGATCGGTCTCGGTCGGGCTGGCGGCGGCCCATGCGGGCGTGGCCGCGAACGCGGTGCTGGCTGCGAGGAAGTCGCGTCGGGTGGGCGTGTTCAGGACCATGATGGCGTTCGGGAGAGGCCCTGCCCGCCTCTTCCTTCTCCGTTTGCTTCGAGCGCAGGTTCGAGCTTGTCGAGAACCGCAGTCGAGAAGTTGCCGGACGCAGCGCTTCTCGACGGTCGCGTCTCGACTTCTCCGCAATGCGGAGAAGTTGATCCTGAGCGCCTGCCTTGGCAGGCAGTCGAAGGGCTCGACGCTGCTCGAAGCAAACGGAGGGCAGAGATCACAAGCCCTCTCACCGGCCGATCGGGAAGTCGCCGATCGGCGAGACCTGTCCGGCATCGGCGGTGGCGGCCGGCGTGCCCTTCACATATCGGTCGAGGAACGCCTTGATCGTGCGATAGGCGACGATCTGGTTGGCTTTCTTGCGGAAGCCATGGCCTTCATCGGGGAAGACGACATAGTCGACGGGCACGCCGTTCGCCTTGACCCTGGCGACGATATCCTCCGATTCGGTGGGCAGCACGCGCGGGTCGTTCTGGCCCTGGAGCACGAGCAGCGGCTTGCGGATGTTCGCGGCGTGGAACACCGGCGAGATCTTCTTCAGATAGTCCGCATCCTTTTCGGGATCGCCGACCTCGGTGAAGAGCAGGCGGCGAAGATCCTCCCACCAGCTTGGCGTGTTGGCGAGCAGCCTGGGCCAGTTCGACACGCCGTAGAGATCGACGCCGGCGGCGAAAGCATCGGGCCGGAAGGCCAGCCCGGCCAGGGCCATATAGCCGCCATAGCTCTGCCCCTGGATCGCGACCTTTGCCGGATCGACGAACGCGGTCTCGGCGAGCATCGCCTTGGCCGCGACGACATCGTCGAGATCGGCGTCGCCATGGCGCTTGTCGTCGAGATGATAGAAAGTCCGGCCCGATCCGCTGCTGCCGCGATTGTTGATCTCGAACACGACATAGCCGTGATTGACGAGATACTGGACGAGCGGGCGATAACCGATCGCGCTTTCGTCGCCCGGCCCGCCATGGACGTGGATCACCGCGGGCAGCCGGTCGCCCGCCTTCGCGCCCCTGGGCACATAGAGGATGCCGGGCACCGAGACGCCGTCATAGGATTTGAAGCGCACCACCCTGCCGGGCACCAGATCCTCCGGCGCGACCTCGGGCGAGCGCGCGCTGAGCAACGGCGTGCGCTTGCCCGTCGCCAGATCGAGCATCAGCACATCGCCCGGCGTCGCGCCGTTGGACGCGCGCAGCACCGCCTTTTTCGCATGGTTGGCGAGCAGCAGGCCGACACTGGCGTCGGGCATCGGATTGATGAAAGGCAGCGGCCTGAAGCTTTTCGCGTCGAGCAGCCAGGGATGCGACCGTGCATCCTGGTTGACCGAGACGACGAGCGTGCGCCCGTCGCGCGAGAAGCCCGCGCCCGACACGTCCCAATCGGGTTTGAAGACGGTGACGCGCCTGCCCGTCACCACATCCTGCCGGACGAGGAAGGTGAATTCGCCGCCGTCATCGGTGGTGTAGAAGAGTTCGGAGCCGGTGGGCGCGAAGCTCTGCGGCTCGCATGCCACCGGCTTGCCCTCGGCGGTGAGCTGGATCAGCTTCGCCGCGGTGCGATCATAGACATAGCAATGCTTGGTCGCGTTATCGACGATGCGGCTGAGCCCGACATAGCGGCGGTCGGCGCTGACGGCGCGCACCTGATAGGCCTTGTCGTTCTCGAACAGCCGGGTCTTGGCATAGCCGTCGGCCTTGATCTCGTAGAGATCGAAATAGCGAGGATCGCGCTCATTGGTCTGGACGAAGAAGGATTTGCCGTCCTGCGCCCATTCGACGAAGCGTGCGACATGCTTCGCGCCCGGCGTCACGTCGCGCGTGGTGCCGTCCAGCTCGCGGACATAGATATGCGCCAGTTCGTTGCCGCCCTGGTCGCTCGAAAAGAGGATGCGCTCGTCATCGGGAAAATAGCTGATCGCGCTCACCGTCTCCTTGACCGAATTGGTGAGCGCCGTCGCCGGACCGCCCGTCGCGGGCATGACGTAGATATTGGCGATGCCCGTCCGGTTGCTGGTGAAGATCAGCCTGGAATCGTCGGGCGACCAGGACACGCCGCCGATCGAATCGCCGGCCATGAGCTGTTCGATCGTATAGTCCTTCGCCCCCGCGACGGCGGGGGCGAGCAAGGACGCAGCGAGAAGGCCCGTCAGGGCCGGCAAAAAGGATATCCGCATCATCCCCCCAAAGTCGACATGGGTGGCCGGGCGGCATGGGAGCACCGCCCGGCAATGGCCTCAGAAATTGACCGACGCACGCGCCTGGAAGGTTCGCCCGATCGGATCATAAGCGCCGAACTGCCCGAGCACGATCGCCTCGTAGGGCACCTTCTTGTCGAACAGGTTCCGCACGCTGAACTGCAGGCGGAAATTCTCGGCGACCCGGAAGCCCAGAGAGGTGTTGACCATCGTATAGGCCGGCACGTTGAGGATCGGGATATCCTCGATCGTCAGCGTATTGCTCGCCTTGACCTTGTCGGTCCACATCACCTGGACATCGAGATCGAAGGGATCGAACGCATAGCCGATCCGGCCATTGAGCCGCCAGGACGGGGTCCCGACTTCGCCCGCCGAATCGAGAACCGGCGCTGCGCCCGACGTTTGCGACGTGTATTTCGCGACGTGGAATGCCTTGATGCCGAAGCGGAGCTGACCGACCTCACCCGACGACGATGCGATGTTGGGGACCTCCATCGTATATTGGAGTTCGCCGAGGATACCCTCGAAATCGGTTACCGCGCTATTGTAGTAGGATTCGAGATAATTGTCGGCGATATCGCCAGCGATGCGAGCCCGACCCGTCGCCGCGCTCTGGGCCGCCGCCTGAGCCGCTGTCAGTCGACTGAAAGCGTCACAACCACCCTCGTTGGGATAATTGGTGCTGTCATAACAAGCCGACTGCGCGCTGGCCAAGGTGAAGCGCGAAATCGCTCCGCGCAGCTTGACACTGCTATAGTCCATCGAGAAGCGCAGCCCCGGGATCGCTGGCGGCTGGTACACAACGCCGAGCGACCAGCTATTCGCCTTTTCATTACCCAGATTGGGGTTGCCGCCGACCGTGCCGAATGGTGATGCCCCGTCCGTCGTCGGTGCGAAACCCGCCACATTCGTCACGCCCACGGCCGCAAGCGCCGCCGTACAGTTCGCGCGACGAGCCGTCGGGTTCGGGCCGCTGTCGATGCGGGTTCGGTCGCAGAGATCGTTGCCGGCGCGCGCGGTCGGTGTGGAGTTCAGGAACAGCTCGACAAGCGACGGCGAACGGATGGCGCGGGTATAGACGCCACGCAGCGTGATCCCTTCGAGCACGCCCCCCAGGCGCGGCTCCAGCCGACCGCCGGCCGACCAGGTGATGTCGCCGCCCGCCGTCGAATGATCGACATAACGGATCGCGCCCTCGAACTGGGCGGACCGGATCAGCGGCACGCCCATTTCGTCGTCGATCAACGGCACGATCGTTTCGCCGTAGATCTCGTCAGTGTTGAAGCTGGCCTTGGGCGCATCGGGGAAGCCGAGTGCGCCGCCCAACAGAGTGAGGCCGCCATTGATGATGTCGTTGCCCGCGAAATAGCCGGCCTCTCGACGATGTTCGTAACCGATGCTGAATGAGATCGGCTCGGCGATACCGAACGGCAGCTTGCCACCGATATTCGCCGTGAATGCCTCGAGTTCGTTGACACTGATGCCGACGCCTTGATCGATGACCGCAGCCGCCGCTTCGGGACTGAAGGCATTCTGGCCGAACAGGTTCAGCGGGATGCAGCTCCCGCCGACACGGCAGGTGACATTGCCCGGCGTACCGACGACATCGATCGCCTGCAGGAAACGTGTCCGGTTGATCTGGTTGAACTCGGACGAATTGCGGCTGCGCCCATAATTATAGGCAAGATCCCAATTCCACTTCTGACCGGCGACGGCGAACTCGCCCTTGAAGCCGGCAACGATGCGATAAACGTCGAGTTCGGTCTTCGCCGGCCGGCTGTCCGCGATGTCGTTGAGATTACGATCGAGGCGGAAGCTCGTCAGGCCGTTGGCGACCAATATGTTCCGCGCCTGCTGCGACAGATAGGGATTGTCGACGCTGAAGGTCAGGAGCGGCCCGCCCAGGCCCCCGGACGCATATTGGAACAGATCGCTGAGCTTCGTACCGCTGGTATGTGCATAGGATCCTTCGACGAAGAAATTGATCCCGTCGGTAATGTCGAAATTGCCCATCGCATTGAGCAGGATGCGATGATTGGGCGACAGCAGCAGCGCGTGATCGGCAGGATTCAAGCCATCGCCGCCATCGCGATACGCGCCCTGATCGCCGATATAGCGCGCGCCAAGATTGAGCGGCACCAAGTCTCCGTTCGGCGCAAACTGCATCGGCACGCCGTTCTGGGTGATATTGGTCAACGTGCCTGGGCGGAAGGGCAACCCCCCTTCGGAGAGGATCGCCAAACGCCGATCGACGACCTTTTGCGCCGCGATGCCGTCATTGCGGTCGGTATTACCCGATGACGCCAATACGAGCCGCGGGAAACGGCCGCTGAGCAGCATGCCTTCCTGCCGCACATATTCGGCGCCCAGCACGATATTGCCGCGCCCCTCCATGAAGTTCCGACCGAACAACGCACGCACCGACTGATTGGCAGCATCGCCGCGATCGCTGATGCTCGTCTGACCAGTCAGTTCGAGGCCGTGATAATCCTCTTTCAGAATGACGTTGACCGTCCCCGCGATCGCGTCCGTGCCGTAGACCGGCGCACCGCCGATCGCGACGGTCTCGACGCGTTCGATCAGCCCGACGGGGATGAGATTGAGATCGACCTGCGAACCCGGGCTGACGGTGCTCCCGGTGCCCGAAACGGTGTTCGAAGATACGAAGCGTCGACCATTGACCAGCGTCAAGGTGCGCTGCGAACCAAGGCCGAAAAAGTCGGCAAAGCTCTGGGCCACGCCCAGATTGCCCTGCGCGGTGCCGATCTGGCTGTTGTCCGCCGGCGCGAAGCCAGGCGTATCCTGCAGCGCCTCGAGAACATTGGTATAGCCGCGGCGCGCGATCTCCGCCGCGTCGGTGGTCGAAGCGGCCTGGAGCGTATCGAAGCCGGTGCGTTCGATGCGCGATCCGGTGACGACGATCTCGCCGCCGGTGCTCGCGCCATCCCGGGATTCACCCTCGGCGCCCGCCTTGCGGATGACGACCGTGCCTTCGCTGGACACGCTGACCGTCAGGCCTTTGTTGGCCAGCATCTGACGCAAAGCCTCAACCGGCGTGTAACTGCCCTGGACGGGATTTGTGGTAACGCCCGAAAGATCGTCGTTCGGCGCCATGATCTGCAGCCCGGACTGGATCGCCAGCCGCTGCACTGCGGAACTCGCGTCACCCGCGGGCAGGTTGTAGCGTTGCTTGTCCTGTGCTGCCGCCGGCGCCGCCCAGAGCAGCGCCGCTGCGCCACCGAGCAGGATCGCGCGCTTGCCGAACCGAACTGATTGCCCCCAATTCATCGAGTTTCTCCCTGCCCCGAGAGTGCGAACCAATCGCCTCCATTGCAGAAGAGTGACGGTGCGATGAAATCCGCTATTCGCTTAGAGCCTGTTTGGGAAATGTGCGGAAGAGCACATTTCCAAGGCCGCACCGGCCCACTCCCCCACCCGGCCTCCCAGATGATACTGCCGTTGGGAGGCCGGGTGGGGGAGTGGGCGGAGCAGGCCAAGGTTCCGACGATGCGAAGCATCGTTGGAATGCCTGTGGAGGGCGGTGCGGGATGCGCCAAAGGCGCATTTCCAAACAATCGCTCAGTGCGAAGGCGAATTTTGCTGGCGAACCAGCCGCAATTCCTGTCCGTTCTGCACTACATCGGCATTGAATGCGCGCGCCGCCGCGGTTGCGAAGCCGCGCGAATCGCCCAGTTTGAAGACGCCCATGAATTCGGCGCGCGCCAGGGTCGGATCGTCGATCACGACATGCAGGTCGGAATGCCGGTTCACATCGGCCGCGGCCTTGCCGAGCGGCTGTCCCTCGAACACCAGCAACCCTCGACGCCAGGCGGTCATCCGTTCGACATCGGCGGCCTCGAGCACCGCCTTGCGCGGGCCGGTCGCGGCCGCGACGAATTGTTCGTTGCGCTTCAGATAGCGCGGTGCGGCATTGCCGGGCACGCCGGCGACCGCGACGACGCCCTGTTCGACCGTGACCTCGACTTCCTTGTTCTCGACGCCGACCGCGAATTCGGTGCCGACGGCGCGGACCGCCAGCCCGTTGGCATCGACGATGAAGGGGCGCGCCTTGTTGTGCGCGACCTTGAAATAGGCAGCACCACGCCGGAGGATGATCCGCCGCACATCATCCTCATAACGGACCTGGATCGCGGAATCGCCGTTGAGCACGACGGTGGAACCGTCATCGAGCGCGATCTCCCGCACTTCGCCCTTGCCCGTCGAGACCCGGCCGGCAAGCTGGTCGTAAGCGACGCCGCCGCCCAGCAGCGCGACGGCGAGCGAGGCCGCCATCGCGTAGCGCGGCCAGCGTTTCGGGCGACCCTCGACGACCGGCGCCTCGATGCGCGAGCCGCTGTCGAGCGAGGCGACACGATCGATATCGAGCCAGAGCGCCTGGGCACGCACATAGGCGCCGAGATGGCGCGGCTCGGCAAGCCAGGCTTCGAGCGCCTGGCTTTCGGACGGGTCTAGCTGGCGTTCAGCGGACCGGATCGCCCAGGCGGTCGCCTGGACGTCGATGTCAGCCCCACTTCCAGAACCTGCGCTCACCAGACCGTCTATCCTTTGCGCCGACATCCGGCGTCTTCTTCATTTCTTCCGAAACCAGGCGAAGCGCCTTGGCAAGATGTTTCTCGACCGTGCTCTCCGCGATCCCCATCCGTTCGGCGATCTGCCGCTGCGACAGTTCGTCGAACTTCTTGAGCTGGAAGGCCTGCCGGCATTTGGGCGGAAGCCCCTCCAGGATCGCGTGGAGCCTGGCCACTTCCTCCTGCCCGCTTAGCCGGCGATGCGCGCCGATCTCGTCATCTATGATGTTCAGCGATTCCAAATCCGCCACGAGTTCGATCGCGACGATGCGCGAGCGGCGGATCTGTTCGCCGACGATATGGCGCGCGGTGACGAACAGATAGGCGCGGGCATTGCCGATCGCGTCGATATCCGCCGACCAGATCCGCGCATAAGCCTCCTGCACCACTTCGTCGACGTCGCACGAGGTCAGCCCCCGAATGCGCCCGGCAAGCCATTTGCGCACGTCGGACTCGTGCGGAAGCACTTCGCGCGCAAACCAGCGGAGTCGGGACTGATGATCCATCGCGCGCAATGGCATCATCGATCGGGTCGCCCGTCAAGGAAAAATGACAGGATCGTGAAAGTTTTTTGAAATAAATCAAAATGTTACCTGATATGTGCACATACACGAACGGCCGGAGGCAAGCCCCCGGCGCGTGATTCCGGATCGGAGCGGCCTTCACTGGGTGATGCGTTTCACCACCTTGCCGCTCTCATCCAGGAATTCGATGCTCGGTGCGCCGTCCGCGCCGACCTTGAGCAGCAGCCGCGGCTTGCCGTTCTTGTCGGCGAGCCGGACGATCGCATCCTCCTGCGTCTTGCCCGCGAACAGCCTTTCCTGCCCCATGCCGCCCTTCGACATGGCGAAAGCCTGCATCTCGCCGCGGATCTTCTGCTTTTCCGCATCGGTCGTCGCGCGGGCGGCGGCGTCGCTCATTTCCATCAGCGGCTTGATCGACCAGTCCGGCCGATCCCAGACGCGCAGCCCTGCGGTGCGCCGGCCATTGCCCTCGCTATATTGCAGGCCGACGGTCTGATCCTGTTTGTACTGGTCGAACATCAGGCTGCCGCTCGCCGCGCGCTTGTCGCCCACGGTGCTGCTGCCATAGCTGAGGCCGCCGACCTCATCGCCTTCGTCGTTGAAGAACAGCATGCCGCCGCCCGTGCGGCTGTGATGCTTATATTCCTTGCCCTCCATGAACAGGCCGGGGAAGCGTTCGGAATTGGCCAGCACCAGGCGGTATTTGCCGTCGGGCTCGACGATGTTGATCCGTTTCACGCTGATCTCGTCGAAGTTCGTCTTGGCCGGCCCGCCATCGGCCATCACCCAGGCGGCGGGGATCGCGGCGCCGGCGAGGAAAGCAGCGCCGATCAGTGCCAGCCTCTTGCCCTTCGGTCCCATCGCCATTCCCCTCAATAATTCCAGTCGGCGACCGACGTGCCGGCGGGCGCGGTCTTGCGGACATGGTCGGCGACTTCGCGGACGACGCCCGCCCAGTCGGTATGGTGCCAGTTATGGCCCTTTTTCGGCCGACCATATTCGAAGCGGATCGGATAATCCTTGCCCGCGACCTCTCCCATCATGTCCTGGAAGCGATAGACGGCGAGGTTGAGGTAGAAATCGTCCATCTCGCCGGCGAAGAAATTGAGCTTGCCGCGCAGCTTGGGGCCAAGCACCGGCCAATTGTCGCGGACATAGGCCGACAGGTCATAACCATGCTCGCGCATATATTTGACGACGCTCTTGTCGATCGCGCCGGTCTTCTTGTCGAAGAGCAGCACGGGATAGCCGTCCGCACCGACCGGGCCGTGTGTCGCCTGCCAGATATCGAGCTGGTAGTAAGAGCGCCCCTTGGACCCCAGCATCCCCTCAAGTGCTGCAAGGCTGCGCAACGGGAAGAGCGGATGGCCCTCGCGGCTGCGGCGGAACGGCTTTTCCGTCGCATTCCATTCGTTCACGCGCAGCGTGAACATATTGTCTTCCTTGTAGACGTCGGTCAGCTGGTAGCGGCTGAAATCGATCGGATCGGGATTGAACACCCAGGCGCCGCCGATCAGGTCGGGATAATGGAGCTGCATCGCCAGCGCTTCCCAGCCGCCGGTCGAGGCGCCCTCGACGATCCGGCCATAGGGCTGGTCGATCAGGTGGAAGGTCTTTTCCAGATAGGGCATCAATTCCTTGGTGATCGCATCGCCCCAGGGCCCGTTATTGGCCGAATTGAGCGCATAGCTCTCGATGAAATAGGGGCCGGGCGAGACCAGCGCGATGCCGACCATGCGCGGGAATTTATCCCCCATCCATTCCTGTGCGAACTGATAGCCGGTCTTGACGTTGGCATCCGCCGCGGCGGCGCGCGCGCGATCGCTGTCGCTCTTGGGATCGGCGTCGAAATTGAACGGGCCGCCGAAATGGCCGAACGTGTAGATGGCGGGATAGCGCGCCTTGGGATTCTCCGCCCAGCCCTTGGGCAGCAGCACTTCGGCGCCGATCGTCATCGGCACGCCCCAGAAGTCCGACAGGATCTTGCTCTTGATGCTGACGCGCTTGATCCAGGGGGTGTCGGGCTCCTCGGGAACCGGCCCCATCTTCTCGGTCAGCGACAGCGGCACGACCGTCGCGGATGCGGGGTCGAGCCGCAGCTTGGTCACCTTGCTATAGGGATTGCCCGGCGCCTGGAACGCGATGACGCGCTGCTTGGGGATCGGCACCCAGATGGTGTGGCCATCGGACCTTTTGGCCTCGGTATAGAGGATCAGCAGCGCCTGGACGCTATAGTCGCCCGCCGGCAATTTGGAGAGATCGAAGGGGAAGCCGTCGGCCTTGGCATCGACGATCCGGGTTTCGCCGGGCTTCAATCCTTCGACATCGACGCCGAAGGCCGGCGGCCCGTTCATGCCGATGGCGAGCCGCGGCTCGGGCGTATCGCTTCGCGCGGTGACGACGATCAGGCGACCGGTGACCGGACCCTTGGCAGCGCCGGCGGGCAAGGTCACCTCGAAGCGCAATTGCGCATGTGCCGGCATCGCCATGGCGAACGCCAGCAGCGCGCCGATGCCCAGAACGATCCTTTTCGCGATCCAGCTTAGCTGCACGGATACCCCCCTCGACCCAATCCCATACCGGGATGATGCACGGCCGCGGACAATCCGCCATTGGAGATTTGGGGGAAGTTATTGCGCGATGGCGAGCAGTTCGATCCTGAAGACCAATGTCGCGCTGCCGGGAATCTCGCCGCGTCCGGCAAAGCCGTAGCCGAGATAGGCGGGCAGCGCGATTTCCCATTGTTCGCCGACGCGCATCATCGGCAAGGCCTCGCGCCAGCCGCGAACGACGCCGGCGACGGGGAAGGTCGCGGGCTCGCCGCGCGCATAGCTGCTGTCGAAGACGCGGCCGTCGATGAAGCGGCCCTCGTAATTCACGGTCACGCGATCGCTGGGGAGAGGGCGCGGCGCGTCGGTGGCGGCGGCGCGCGCAATCCGGTAACGCAACCCGCTCGGCGTGGTCCGCCAGCCGGCATCCGAGGCGAGGCCGGTCAGATAGGATTGCTGCGCGTAGAGCGCGTTGCTGTCCAGTGCAGGACCCGGCGGGGCGGGCTTGCGGCCGAGTTCGCGGTCGAGATAGCTCAGGATCAGCGCGGTGCGATATGCCTGCTCGTTGCGATTGGCCGTGCCCGAATGGCCGCCATCGACATTCTCGTAATAGTAGAAGGCATGGCCCTGCTCCTCCAGCCGCGCCGCGAATTTGCGCGCATGGGCGGGATGGACGCGGTCGTCCTTGGTCGAGGTCAGGATCAGCGGCCGCGGGTAGGCGCGGTCGGGCCGGATATTGTGATAGGGCGAATAAAGCCGCAGCCAGGCCCAGTCCCCCGCACGATCGGGATCGCCATATTCGGCCATCCATGACGCGCCGGCGAGCAATTTGCTGTAGCGCTTCATGTCGGTGAGCGGCGCGCTCATCACCACCGCGTCGTAGAGGCCCGGGCGCTGGAGGAAGACGGCGCCGGCCAGCAGCCCGCCATTGGATCCGCCATAGATGCCGACGCGCGACGCGGCCTGCGACGCACGCAGCGCCTCGGCGACGGCATGGACGTCGTCATAGGATTTCTGCCGGCCGGGGCCGATCGCGGCGGCGTGCCAGGCGGGGCCGAATTCGCCGCCGCCACGGACATTGGCGATGACATAGGCATTGCCCGCCTCCACCCAGAGCTGCGCCATCGCGGACAGATAGGTGGGCAGGCTCGGCTGGCGGAACCCGCCATAGGCATGGATCAACGCCGGCAGCGGACCCGCGGCATCCCTGGGCCGCACGAGGAAATAGGGAATGCGCGTGCCGTCGCGCGAGACCGCCCAATGCTGCGACACCGCATAGCGCGCCGCATCGAAGCGCGGCGGCACCGATGCGATGCGGACGGGGGCGCCGCCATCGGCCAGCGCGTACAGCGTCTCCGGCCGGGTCAGGCCCTGGACGACATAGAAGAGCGTCTCTCCATCGCGATCGGCATCGGCCAAAGCGAGCGCGCTGTCGGGCGCCACCGGAATCGCCTTTGGCGGCCGGCCGGCGCGCAGCGCGACCAGCCGTGCCGCGACATTGTGGAGCAGCCCGACATAGAGCGTCGACCGTGTGGCGGCGACCGAGACGATCGATTCCCCCGCGGCCGGCACATAGACGGTTTCGAGCGACGGCACGGCGGCCGTCAGCCGCCAGGCGACGAGCGCGCCGGCGGGCAGATCGCGCAGCGGCGATTGCAGGCGGGCGATCACGCGATCGCCGATCATCGCCTGATAGGTCGCATCCTCGGGCAGCGGCGCGCGCATGGTACGCCCGTCGGCGCGGAGATGGAGCAGTTCGGCATCCCAGGTCGTGCGGTTGCGCAGGATCAGGACATGGTTGCGCTCGACGATCGGCCGCAGCCAGACATCGGTCGCTGGCGCTTCGTAGAGCAAGGCGGCATCGGCCAGCGCCGTGCCGCGCGTCCAGCGGCGCAGCTGGCGGCCATAACCCGAACTGTTGAGCGTGCCTGCACCGAAATCGGAGACCAGCAGCAGATGATCGCCATCCTGCCAGACCAGATCGGCCTTGGCCTCGGGCGTGACGAAGCCGCCCTCGACGAAGCGGGCCTCGACCCGATCGAACTCGCGCCAGGTGACGGCATCCTTGCCGCCGTCGGACAGCGCGACCATGCAGCGGCGATGCTCGGGCGCGAGGCACGTCGCGCCGCGCCAGACCCAGTTGCGCTTCTCCTGCGCGGCCAGCGCGTCGAGATCGAGCAAGGTCCGCCATAAAGGCGCCCCGGCAACGAAGCCGCGTCGCTCCGCCGCGCGCCACAGGCCGCGCACATTGTTCGCATCCTGCCAGAAATTGACGATATCGGCGCCGGCGGCGCGCGGCATTGCCAGCCGGTTGCGATCGTTGAGGATCGCCGCCGCGTCCTGCTTGTGGCGATCGAAAGTCTTGCCGGCTTCGAGCGCGGTGCGCGACCGCGCATTCTGCGCGGCGACCCAGTCGAGCGCGCGCTGGCCCTGGGTTTCCTCCAGCCAGAGATAGGGATCGTCGCTTTGGGCGGGCGCCGCGGCCGAAAGCAGCAGCGCCGCCGCAGCCGCGAACGCACGCATCACTTTCACGGCTTGGCCCGGCTGAGCGTCGTACGCTGGACCGAACTGGGATGCAGCGTGACGACACCCTTGGCGGCCGGCTGATCGGTCGCGGAGATGATCTCCTGCTCCAGCATGTCGCCGCGCTTGCGGGTGATCACGGTGAGCAGGTGATCGTCATATTTGAAGATCGAATAGAGCGTGTCGCCGAGCAGCCGGGTCGGCAGCTTGATGCCGTCACCTTCGTCGACGGTATATTCGCCCTCGCCCGCGAGCCGGCAGAGCCGATAGTCCTTGAGGTGGCGCAGTTCCGAACCGTGGAGATAACGCGTCCGCCAGGTCGCGCACTCACCCTCGCGCTCGGGCAGCTTGCCCGCCTCGAAGATCACGTCGATCCGCTCGGCGCCCGCCCGGCCCGGCAAATTTTGGAGCACGCCATGCCAGGTGCCCGTCCAGCTCGGGTCGAGCGCAAGGGAAGCGGACGGCGCCATGAAAAGCGCCGCCGCCACGATCATCGACAATCGCATCGGTCTTCCTTCAGAATTTCAGCGAGATGCCGGAATAGAAGAAGCGGCCGACATTATCGAAATTCGCCCCGCCGAAACCCGCGCCATAGATGCCGAGCGGCGGCTTGCTGTCGAACAGATTGTCGATGCCGATATAGAATTCGCTGCGCTCGTTGATCATCGCGCCCATGCGGAGATCATGAACGAAGCGGCTGCCGGTCTTGCGATATTCGGGCGGCAGCGAATCGGGGTTGAGCGCGGGCTGGCCGCCGACGCTTTCGAAATTGGCGACGGGGCCGCGATACTGGCTGGAGAAATAGCGCAGATCATGGTCGAGGCTGAACGCACCATAAGTCAGCGTCGTGCCGAAATTGGCGGCGATCCGCGGACGCGAGACCGTTTCCACCTGCTGGGTCGGGAAATCGGGCTGGGTGGGCGACAGATAATCGTCGCGATCGATCACATAGCTGCCGACCGCGCGGAAATCGACGCGCACCGGCCCGACCGGGAAGCCATAGCGCGCCTCCACATCGACGCCCGAGGCGGTCAGCTTGGTCAGGTTGACGGCGCGCTGTGCGATGTCGGTGATCTCGTGCGTCGTCGGATCACGCGTGATCAGCGGGCAGAAGACATTGTCGATCGTCGGCGAATCGACGCACTGGTTGATGATCGTGTTGACCGGGATCGAGGTGATCGCGTCGGTCAGCTTGATGTTGTAATAATCGACGGTGAGCGAGAAGCCCGGCAGGAAGCGCGGGGTCAGCACCATGCCGAGCGTCCAGGTCGTGCCCTTTTCGACGTCGAGATTGGGATTGCCGCCGGTGGAACCCGGAACCGTCGAGCCGATCGTGCCCGCGACGAAGCCCGCGGGAATGCCGAGCGCGCGGCAATTGTCCGCACGCTTCGTCGTGCCCTGGTTGATGTTGCCCACCGAGCAGGGATCGAAGACGCTGAAGCGCGTGCCCACCGTCGGCTGGAACAGCTCGGCGAGATTGGGCGCGCGCGCCGCGCGCTGATAGGATCCGCGGAAACGCAAGCCTTCGATCGGTTCATAGACCGCACCGCCGCCCCATGAGACTTCGGTGTTGACGCCCGCCAGACTGTATTTGGCGACACGCACCGCGCCGCTCAGTTCGAGCAGGCGCGCGCCGGGCACGTCGGCAAGCAGCGGCAGCTTCACTTCGCCATAGCCCTCGATCACGTCGAGCGAGCCCTTGATCGGCTGGAAACCCGTGAAGCTGGTCTGGCCGGCCAGATCGCGCGGATCGGGCGAATAGCGCGTGCTTTCGTCGCGATATTCGAAACCCGCCACCAGCTTGACCGGGCCGCCGGGCAGGCGGAAAAAGCCGTCGGTGTCGCCGGTGACGAAGCCGCCGACGACATGCTGCTGCAACAGGCCGGTCGCGCGCGTGTCGACGGTCAGATAATTGCGCGCCGCTGCGTCGATCGAACCATTGCCGAAGACGTTGGCGGCGACGCAGGTGTCGATCGCGGCATTGCCGGTCGGCACGCCGCCCGCCTGGAGCCGGGCGCGGCAGACGATCGCATCGCGCGTGCCGAGCACGCCCGCGGTATCGCGCACCGCATCCGCCGCCAGCGTCATGCGCGCGGGATAGATGCTGTTGTAGAAGTCGGACGTCACTTCGGTGCGGCCGTAATTATAGGAGAGCTCGAAGCTCCAGCGATCGGATAGATCACCCTTCAATCCGGCGACGCCGCGCAGGGTCGTCCGCTTGGTGCGTTCACCCTGCACGCCAAGATCGTCGTTGATCCGGCTCATCGAAAAGTTGCCGCCGCCTGGGATCAACGTCGCCAGCATCGCCTGTGCCTGCTGCGTCAGGAAGGGGTTGGCGGTGGAGAGCGTCAGGCTGCTCGACGTGCCCTGCCCCCAGGTGCTGGCATTCTGCCAGACGCCCTTTCCCTCGATGAAGAAGCGCAGCGAATCCGACAGGTCGTAATGGCCGACCAGATTGACCGAGAAACGCTCATTGTCGGGCAGCAGCGTGCTGGTGCCGATCGAATTGAGCCCGTCACCGCCATCGCTGACCGGGGCCAGGGGCAGGAAATGGCCATTGCCGAAATTGGCGAGGTTGAGGCTGCCGTCGGGCGCGAAACGATAAATGCCCGGGGGATTGGTCGCGGTGCTGCGCACGATGGTGCCGCCATTGGACGTGGCGAGCAATCGCAGCTTGGTGATCAGGATCTGGTCGGGAATGCCGTCGGGCGGCGAGCCGGCCGGGCGCGTGCGATCGGTATCGAGTATATTCGGCACGAAGCTCGCCTGGTTCGCCGAAAACTCCCGTGCATCGTAGCGAAGCTGGTTGCGGCGCGCATAGGCGACGCTGGCCGCGATATTGCCGCGCCCGCCGCCGAAATTGGTGCCGGCGGTGATCGAGCCCATATAGGCGCCGGCATCGCCGCGCGCGCTGATGCCGCCCTGCGCGCGCGCCGCCAGCCCCTCGAAATCGTCCTTGAGCACGAAATTGACGACGCCGGCGATGGCATCCGCGCCATAGACCGCCGATGCGCCGCCGGTCAGGATCTCGACATGGTCGAGCAGTTCGACGGGAATGGCGTTGACGTCGGGCTGCGAGACGACCTGCGAGCCGGCGACATGACGGCGGCCATTCTGGAGAACGAGCGTGCGCGAAGTGCCGAGACCGCGCAGGTCGAGCTGGTTGAGGCCGACCTGGCTTGGCGGCTGGTTGCCGGTCGACGACGCCTGCGACAGGGTCGAGCGAAATTGCGGCAGTTCGTTGAGTTCGTCGCCCAGCGCGGTCCGGCCGGTCTTGCCGAGGATTTCGGTGGCCGGAACGACCGACACCGGCGCCGGCGCGTCATTGGCGGCGGTGCGGATGCGCGAACCGGTGACGAGAATGGGGTCCGCCTCCGCATCGTCGGTCGCCGGCGCCTCCACGGCCGCGGCCTGCGCCGCCGCGACGACGCTATAGGTCTGAGATCCGGTCATGCGCGCGACGAGCCCGGTGCCGCGCAGCAGCTGATCGAGCGCCTGCGGCACGGTGAGTGCGCCGCGCACCGCATTGGTGCGGCGGCCACGGGCGTCACCCGCCGAGATCAGCACCTGGACATCGGCCTGGCGCGCGAACGCCGCAACCCCGGTTGCGGCCGGCTGCGCCGCCAGATCGAAACGCTTGGCCTGCGCGACGGCGGGCGCGGCGACGGCGATCGTGGCGATGACGGCAACGGCGGACAGGCCGCCGCGAAGCTGGATGGACCGGAAAGACATATAAACCCCCATTCGATGCGATGGCGTCGTCACGCCTCGAACACTACAGACGGGGGGCGCGGACTTTTCCTTTTCACCAAACCGTCTTTTTTCCGTCGCGCGCCCGCAACCCGCTTATTTTCCGGCAGCGGCGATCGTGATCCGGCCCTCGGCATCGCGCGAGATCCGGGCGCCCAGGCTCATCCGCACCGCCGAAGCGAAGCCCTCGGGATCGTCGGTGCGGAACACGCCGAACAGCCGTTCGCCGGCAAGGCTGCGGTCGACGACGATGCGTTCCTGCGCATTGTAGCGATTGAACTCGGCCGCCGCCCAGTCGAGCGTCTCTCCGCTCAAATCGATCTTGCCGTTGCGCCAGGCGAGCGCGCGATCGATCTCCGACGGTGCGGAGACGCGGCTGGTGATCGCGGCATTGTCGGCGACGAAGGCGCGCGCGCCGGCGGCGACGCGGACGCGATGCCCCTCGGCACCCACCACCCAGGTCTCGACCACGCCCTCGGTAACGAGCACATCGGCGCCGCCATCGCGGCGGCGCACCGAAAAGGCAGTGCCGACCGCACGGACACGGACATCACCCGCCTCGACCACGAAGGGCCGCTTCTTGTCCTTCGCGACCTGGAACCAGGCCTCACCCTGCGCCAGCCGGACGATGCGGCGATCGCTCTCGGCGTCGAAATCGACGGCGCTTTGCGTGTTGATCACCGCGGCCGACCCGTCGGCCAGCGGCACGCGGCGGATCTCACCGACCGCAGTGTCGTAACGCGCGTCGGGCTGCATCAACAGGAAGGCGGCAGCGAGCGATGCCGCGAGCGCCCCCGCACCGCCGAAGATCGCGCGGCGCGGCGTGAACCAGCGCGTGCGCTCGATTTCGACGGGCTCGGGCTCTCCGGCCTGAAGCTGACTGCCGCGATCGAGCAGCAGCCAGGTCGCTTCCGCCTGAAGCAAGGCGCCGCGACGACGGACGTCACCCGCCAGCCAGCCGTCGAGCTCCGCCTGCAAAGCCGGCGTGCGCCCTTCGCAGTCGATGCGCCAGACCCAGCGCACCGCCTGTTCCTCGATCTCAGTTGCGCTTTGCCGGTCGCTCATCATTCGCTTTCTTTCCGGGGAATGTCGGTTCGCCCGTCTCGCGCATCGCCTGCATGATCAGGCGCATGCCCTTGACCCCGTCATTCTCCACAATGCTTTCAGTCACTTTCAGCCGGTCCGCGATCTCGCGCTGCGACAGGCCCTCGATCTTGCGCATCTCGAAGATCCGCCGGCAGCGATCGGGCAGCCCCGCAATCACCCGCTGCACCATTTCCAGCTCGCGCTTCGCCGCGGTGACGCGCTCGGGCGACGGATCGTCCGATCCGGCGACGAGCGTGTCGATCTCCGCCACGCTTTCGATGCGCACGATGCGCGCGCGCCGGATCTGGCTGGTCAGCAGATTGCGCACGATCTGGAAGAAATAGCCGTCGGGCCGTGCGATCTGCTCGAAGGCATCGAGCGAGGCGAGATTGGCATAGGCTTCCTGGATCAGATCGTCGGCATCCTCGGTCGACACCATCGACCGCTTGAGCCAGGCGCGTACCGCCGGCTCATGCGGCATCACCTGGGTCGAGACCCAGGCGACGAGGCGTTGATGCCGGCCACTCATTCCCCCGCCTCACTCCCTTTCCATTGCAGTCGACACGCATAGCCCAGACGAACGGGGAAGCGCGTTCCTTCGGCAAAGACAATATATTTTTGCCGGTCTTGATCGCGACTTTCACGCGCAGCAGCCTCACGCGTGACGCATGCGAGACATGGGCAGGAATATCGATGAATATCAAAGCATTGCTTCTGGGCTTCACGCTGATGGGCGCGGCGCCGGTCCAGGCCGAAACCATCCTCTTCATCGGCAACAGCTTCACCTATGGCGCCTATTCGCCGGTCCAGCATTATCGATCCGATATCGTCACCGATCTGAACGACCAGCGCATCGGCGGCGTGCCCGCATTGTTCGAGATGTTCACGCGCCAGGCGGGGCTGGATTACGAGGTGAGCCTGGAGACCGCGCCGAGCAAGGGGCTGGATTTCCACCTGACCGACAAGGCGTCGGTGATCGGCCGGCACTGGGACCATGTCGTGATGCAGGGGCTGAGCATGCTCGACGCGAAGAAGCCGGGCGATGCGAGCTCGACAATCACCTATGCCGGGCTGCTCACCGACCTGTTCCGCCGTCACAATCCGGCGGTGCAGGTGCGGTTGACCGCGACCTGGTCGCGCGCCGACCAGACCTGGCTGCCGAACGGGCGCTGGTATGGCCGGCCGATCGGCGCGATGGCGCTCGACGTCCGCCGCGCTTATGATCTCGCAGCCGCGGCGACGCCCGCGATCCGCAACATCATCCCCGTCGGGCAGGCCTGGACACGCGCGATCGAGACCGGGGTGGCCGACGCCAATCCCTATGACGGGATCGATGCCGGCAAGGTCGATCTATGGGCGTACGACCATTATCATGGCAGCACTTACGGCTATTATCTGGAGGCTTTGGTCGTTTTCGGCCGCGTGACGGGCAAGGATCCGCGCATGCTGGGCGAGAAGGAGATCGCCGCATCCGAGCTGGGCATATCGCCCGCCCAGGCCAGCGCATTGCAGCAGGTCGCCCATGATGAGCTGGCGGCGGAAGCCGGACGCTCGGCGGCGGCGCCCGTCCATGGCAATTGGGGTCTGGCGCCGGGCGCCGGCGATCCGGCGGTTCGCCCCGGCGACGATTTCTATCGCTTCGCGCAAGGGCGCGCGGTGGCGGCGATGGAGATCCCCGCGGACCGGCCGCGCCAGAACTGGTTCTCGATCCTCGACGATCTCTCCCGCGAGCGTCAGAACGCGATCTTGGTGGACTCGTCGACGGCAGCGCAACCCGATGCACTCGGCCGCTTCTATGCCGCTTATATGGACGAAGCACGGATCGAAAAACGCGGTACCGCGCCGCTCGACGCCGATCTGAAAGCGGTGCGCGCCGCGCGCGATCGTGGCGCGCTCGCCGCGATCATGGGAACGGCCAATCGCGGCTTCGCCGGATCGCTGTTCCAGCTCCGCATCCGCGCCGATGCCCGCGATCCCGATCGCTACGCCATCCAGCTTCTGCAGGGCGGCCTGTCGCTGCCCGATCGCGATTATTATCTCGATGCTCGTTATCAGGCCGATGTCCGCGCCTTCCAGGCCTATGTCGCGACGATGCTGAAGCTGGCGGGCTGGACGGACGCCGAGCGCGCCGCGGAAGCCGTCGTGGCGCTGGAGGCGCAGATCGCGCAGGCGAGCTGGAGCCGCGCCGACAGCCTCGACCCCGAACGCACCCATCATCCGATGACGGTGGCGGCGCTCGAAGCCGCAGCACCGGGCTTTGCCTGGCGCCCCTTCCTTGCCGCCGCCGGATTGAAGGACGCCGATAGCGTCGTGCTGGCGCAGGACAGCGCGATCGTCCGGCTCGCCGCGCTGTTCGCGGCGACCCCGGTCGAGACGCTCAAGGCCTGGCAGGCCTTTTCTTATGCGGACAATGCCGCCGAGATCCTGCCCGCGCGCTTCGGTGCGGCACGCTTCGCATTCCGCGACAAGGCGCTGCAGGGCACGCCCGCCATGCCCGCGCGCTGGCGCCGCGCCGTGCTGACGCTCGACCGCTATATGAGCGACGCGCTCAACCGCCGCTATGTCGAACGGCATCTGCCGCCCGCCACACGCCAGGCGGTGACGCAACTCCTGACCAATCTGGAAAAAGCAGCGGCGGCACGGATCGACCGGCTCGATCGGATGGGGCCGGAAACGCGCAGGGAAGCGCATGCCAAGATCGCCGGGCTGCTGCGCAAGGTCGGCCATCCCGATGAGTGGCGCGACTATGCCGGGCTCGAGGTCGTCAACGGCGACGCCTATGGCAATCTGCGCCGCGGACGCGCCTTCGACTGGGATATGCGCGTCGCGCGGCTTGCCGGGCCGGTCGACCGTTCCGAATGGCAGATCACACCCGCGCTGGTCGACGCGACCTATAATGGCAGCCGCAACGAAGTGCTGTTCACCGCCGCGCTGATGCAGCCGCCCTTTTTCGATCCGGCCGCCGATCCCGCCGCCAATTATGCCGCGATCGGCGCGGTGATCGGGCACGAACTGAGCCATGCCTTCGATACGATCGGTCGCCGCTACGATGCGAAAGGTGAAGTGCGCGACTGGTGGACGCCGCAGGACGATGCGCGCTTCCGCGCCGAGGCGACGAGGCTGGGCGCACAATATGCGCGCTACGAGCCCCTGCCCGGCTTTCCGCTCAACGGCGAGCTCACCATGGCCGAGAATATCGCCGATCTTGGCGGCGCGGTGCTCGCGCTCGACGCCTATCGCATGTCGCTGGACGGCAAGCCCGCGCCGGTGATCGACGGACTGACCGGCGAGCAGCGCTTCTTCCACGCATTCGCCCAGCTCTGGCGGTCGCGCCAGCGCGACGAGACCGCCCGGCTGCGGATCCTGCTCGACTCGCACGCGGCGGAGCAGTTCCGCGTCAACGGCGTCGTCCGCAACATCGATGCCTGGTATGACGCGTTCGGCGTGAAACCCGGCGATGCGCTGTATCTGGCCCCGGGAGAGCGCGTGCGGATCTGGTGATTTGCGAAGGCGATTAGCGCGATACCCTAACTTCGGCCGCATTCTGGAGAGGAGGCCGAGGCGATGTATTCGAGACCCAAAAACCCGTTCATCCCGAGCGAAGTCGAGGGAGCCGTCCGAGCGAAGCCGAGGACCACATGCCCCAGTAGCCTCGGCTGCGCTCGGCTTAGTCCCTCGACTTCGCTCGGGATGAACGGAGTGAGGGTGGCAAAAACCATCACTGCGGCGAGATCCGAATCCTGTCTCAACAGCGATGTTTCGGCTGCGATCATCGCAAATATGCGCTCGCCCCCTTGCCCAATAATCCCGGACACCAGTGCGCTTTCGCGGGAATGACGACGCATTTTCCACCTGCCTGCTGGACGCCGGACACATGCCGGCGCTACCCGGTTGCGGCAGGATCGTCGACAATCCGACAGAGCGCAGCGTCGGGCATGTCCGATCGGGCAATTAAAGGGGAGATGGAATGGGTCGGAAATCTGGGGCGAAGGGCGGCGCGACACCACCGGCCGTGGCCGCCCAGCCATTCGGTTCGCCCAAGCAGCTTGCCGATGGCGGGCTGAAGACGTCGCTGGTCCAGACCGTCTATGCGACGATCATGGACGCGCTCGATGCGGGCGAATTGACGCCGGGCAGCCGGATCATCGCGTCCGAACTCGCGCAGCGACTCGGGCTGAGCCGCGCGCCGGTGCGCGAGGCGCTGGCGGTGCTGGCGGGCCAGGGCATGGTCGAACTCCATCCCGATCGCGGCGCGATCCTCCGCCCGCTCACCATCCGCGACCTCGCCGGCATCTACGAGGTCAGCGCGCCCGTCGCCGCGGTCGGCGTGCGCGGTGCCGCGCTGCGCATCGGCGAGGGCGACAATGCCGAGCGCGTCGTCGCGGCGATGGCCGCGATCCGCCGTGCCGGCGAAGCCCTGATCGGTGCGGAGATGGCTGCGAAAGTGCGATTCTACCTGGTCCTCAACGAGTTCCATTATCTGTTGAACGCCATTTCCGAGCGCCCCTATGTCGACTTCGTCATGCGCGCGGTGAACGTCGAATATTGGAACCGCTTCCTCGCCAGCACGATCGATCTGGACGTCCACGCGCCCAAATATGTCAGCAATTACCAGCGCATGGCCGACGCGGTGCTCGCCGGCGACGCCGCCGCGGGTGAGGCGGTCATGCGCTACCATGGCGACTGGTGCATCACCTTGCTGCTTGGAGAAGCGCCATCGCGTTGAAATTGTCGACGATATTGCACTTCTGAAGCATAAATATGACCTTAAATGGTCAAATCGTCGACAATTCGGTTGCAACGATCGACGAATCATGGTCTCTTCCCACCATTCCGGCAGCCAAACAGGGCGTCGACAGGGAGGGACGAGATGAGGGCTTTTCTTCGGGCATTGCAGGCCGGGCTCCTGCTCAGCGTTTCGGGCCCGGCCTTTGCGCAGCAAGCGGATAGCGCCGAGGCCGACGATAATTTCGGCAGCAGCGACATCATCGTGACCGCGAACAAGACCGGCGCCTCGCGCCTGCAGGATACGCCGATCTCGATCACCGCATTCAGCGACGCGATGCTGAGCGCGACCGGCGTCAAAGACGTGCGCGACCTGACGACGATGACGCCCAATCTGCAGGTGACGCAGAACGCATCCTTCTCCCAGGTCTATATTCGCGGCATCGGATCGAACAATGTCTTCGGCGGATCGGACCCATCGTCGACAATCCATCTCGACGGCGTCTATCTCGCGCGCCCGGCAAGCTATCTCAGCAATTTCCTCGACGTCGAACGGATCGAAGTGCTGCGCGGCCCGCAGGGCACGCTTTACGGCCGCAACTCGGTCGGCGGCACGATCAACGTGATCAGCCGCAAGCCGGGCAACGACTTCGCCGCCCGGGGCCAGATCACTTATGGCAATTACGACCTGATGCGCGCCGAGGCCTTTGTCAGCGGCCCGCTGGTGACCGACAAGGTGGCGGCGTCGATCTCGCTCATCGGCACGCGCCGCGACGGCTATCTCAAGAATATCGCGCCCGGTGTCGGCGATGTCGACAATGAAAAGACCTATGGCACGCGCGGGCAGATCCGCTTCACGCCGAGCGAACCGCTCGAGATCATCCTGCGTGCCGACTATCTGCGCTCCGACGATGCGCTGGCCGGCTATGTGAAGATGCTGCAGACGACGACCGACCCGCTCGCCAACAGCATCGTCGGCGATTATCGCAAGGTGGCGCTCAACATCCGTTCCGCGTCCGATCGCGAGCAATGGGGCATGGCCGGCGAGATCAATTACGATCTCGGCCCCGACATGCAGCTCAAGTCGCTCACTGCCTATCGCGAGAACCGGCTGATCCAGGTCGGCGACACCGACGGCACCGCGGTCAACACCCGCCGCACCGACCAGTTCGAAGGCCAGCGCCAATTCTCGCAGGAGCTGAACCTGACCGGCAAGACCGGCGGCCTCACCTATATCGCCGGGCTTTATTATTTCAGCGAAAACATCAAGGTGGACTCGAGCGTCACCACTTTCCCGACGGTCCGCGCGAATTTCTCACCGGTCATCCAGACCAGTGCCGTCGCCGCCTTCGCGCAGGGCACCTATGCGCTCACCGACCAGTTCTCGGTGACCGCGGGCATCCGCTACACGCGCGAGCGCAAGGATTTCGACCAGGTCGCCACCAATTTCTCGCTGCCGACCGGGCTGCCGCTGGCGACCTATCCGCGCACCTATTCGACGGACGGCGTCTACAAGGCATGGACCCCCAAGATCGGCCTGGAATATCGACCGACGAACAATGTGATGCTGTTCGCGTCCGCCACCAAGGGCTTTAAATCGGGCGGCTTCAATTTCTCGAGCGTCAATCCGGCCCAGGGCTTCGCGCCCGAGACGCTGTGGAGCTACGAGGCCGGCGCGAAGCTCGACCTGTTCGATCGTGTGCTGCGCGTCAACGCCAGCTTCTTCCATTATGATTACAAGGACCTGCAGGTTCAGTCGTTCCTGACCCCGGGGGTGATCGACATCACCAATGCCGCCGATGCGACCGTCGACGGCGTCGAGATCGAGACCGAACTGCGCCCGACAAAATGGCTGCAGGTCGGCGCCAACCTCGCCTATCTCGACGCGGTCTACAAAAACTACACCAACGCGCTGAAGCCCGGAAACATCCCGTTCGACGCGTCGGGCAATCACCTGAACCTGTCGCCGAAATGGGCCTATACGCTCTACACCCAGGTCGACGTGCCGGTGGGCGACGGATCGGTTTTCGGCCGCGCCGAATATAGCCACCGCACGCGGCAATATTTCACCGCGTTGAATGCCGGGCTCGATCAGCAGCCGGGCTATGCTCTGGTCAATGGCAGCATCGGCTATAATTTCCCGGGCGACCGTTTCCAGATCATCGCCTTCGGCCGCAATCTGGGTAACAAGGCCTATGTGACCAGCACCGCCAGCTTCGCCGCGGGTATCGTCGGCCGCGTCGGCGAGCCGCGCACCTATGGCATCCGCGCGATCGTGAAATACTGAGCATGAATGCGCCCGCCCTGATCCAGGCCGAATCCGACATGCCGATCCACGGCATGTTCGATCCCGCCTTCGGCGCCGTCGCCGATATGTTCGCGACGAATTTCCGCGACCGCGGCGAACATGGCGCCGCCGTCGCGGTCTATCGCGACGGGCAGAAGGTCGTCGATCTCTGGGGCGGCTGGGCGGATCCGGCCCGCACCCGCCCCTGGCGAGAAGACACGATCGTCTGCATGATGTCGGTCGGCAAGGGCATGGCGGCGCTCTGCGTCTGGATGCTCGTCGATCGCGGGCTGATCGACATGGATGCGCCGGTCGCCCGCTACTGGCCCGAATTCGCGCAAGGAGGCAAGGCCGAGATCACCGTCCGGACGCTGATCACCGGCAAGGCCGGTCTGCTCTATGCCGACCATGCCCCCGACGGCGCCGGTTTCGACTGGGACGTGATGATCCACGCGCTGGAACAGCAGGAGCCCTGCTGGGAACCCGGCACCGATCACGGCTATCATTCCTCGACCGCGGGCTATCTGTTCGGTGAGCTTGTCCGCCGGGTCGACGGCCGTCCGATCGACGTCTTCCTGGCGGAGGAAGTCTGCGATCCGCTGGGCGCCGATTATGGCTATGGCACGCGCGGCGCCGATCCCGACCGCGTCGCCGACATGATCCCTTCGGCCGAAAGCCATACCTTCGTCCAGTCGCGCGATCCGTCGACCAAATTGGGCCGGGCCTGGCGCATGCGTCCGCAATCGCCCGATCATTATAACGATCGCCGGATGCGCGAAGGGCTGATGCCGTCGACCAACGGCCATGGCAATGCCCGCGCCGTCGCGCGCATCTATGCGGCGCTGGCTTGTGGCGGGTCGCTCGACGGCGTCCGCCTGCTATCCGCCGGGACCATCGACCGGATGCGTGAGGAAAGCTGGTTCGGCCAGTGCGCGATGACCGATCGCGTCTTCCGCTATGCCCATGGCTTCTTCCTCAACGAGCCCAATATGTCGCCGATGGGCACCAACCCGCTGGCGTTCGGCCATCCCGGTGCCGGCGGCGCGCTCGGCTTCGCCGATCCCGAGAACCGCATCGCATTCTCGTACAGCCCGTCGCTGATGTGCGCGGGCGGCGGGCTCGGCGAACGCTGCGCGGCGCTTGCCGCTTCGGTGTACGCATGAGCGGCATGTTCACCGGCAAGGTCGCACTCGTCACCGGCGGGAGCTCCGGCATCGGCCAGCGCGTCGCCGAGCTGATCGCAGCCGAAGGCGGCAGCGTCGCCGTCGTCGCCAGCAGCAATGTCGACAAGGCGGCGGCCGTGGTCCGCGGCATCGAAGCCGCGGGGGGCAATGCGAAACCCTATGCGGTCGATGTCCGCGACGCGGCGGCGCTGGCCGGGCTGGTTGCCCAGGTCGAAAGCGAGCTTGGCGGCATCGACCTGCTCGTCAATGCGGCGGGAGTCTTCTATCCGACGCCGGCAGGCGCGACCGAGCCCGCCGATGCGGCGCGCTTGCTCGACATCAACATCCAGGGGCCGTGGAATGCGATATCCGCGGTCGTGCCGGGCATGCGCGCGCGCGGCGGCGGACGGATCGTCTCGTTATCCTCGGTCGCCGGACAGATCGGGGTCAGCGGCTTCGCGCTCTACGCCGCCAGCAAGGCGGCGATATCGATGATGACCCGCTCGCTTGCCGCCGAACTCGCGCCGCACGGCATCGCCGTCAACGCGGTCGCGCCGGGCAACACCGCGACACCGATGAATGCGGACGTCCGCGCGAACCCGGAAATGGCCGAAGGCATGCGGCGGATGACGCCCAGCGGCAATGCGTTCAGCGATCCCGACGATATCGCGGGCATCATCCTGTTCCTGCTCTCCGAAAAGGCCCGCCCGGTCCACGGTGCGACCTGGCTCGCCGACGAAGGCGTCTCGGCGGCGCTCGGCTGATGGCGATCCAGGCGCCTCTTCCCATCAGGGCAGGCGGTTATGCCTGGTATGTCGCGCTGCTGCTCGCGTCGGCGCATCTGCTGTCGTTCGTCGACCGCTTCCTGATGAGCCTGGTGATGGAGCCGTTAAAGGCCGATCTCGGCGTCAGCGACGCCCAGCTCGGGCTGCTCCAGGGCACCGGCTTCGTCATCCTCTACACCGTCGCCGCCATTCCGCTGGGGCGGATGGCCGATCGGGTCAATCGCCGGAACCTGATCATCGCGGGCATCCTGATCTGGAGCCTGGCGACGGCTTTGTGCGGTCTCGCCAATTCGTTCGGATCGCTGTTCCTCGCGCGCATCGGCGTGGGTTTCGGCGAAGCCGCCCTGGTGCCCGCCGCCATGTCGCTGCTCGCCGCCTATTTCCCGCGCAGCCAATTGGGCCGTGCGGTCTCGCTGTTCACCACGGGCGCATCGCTCGGCAAAAGTCTGGCCCTGGTCGGCGGCGGCGCATTGCTCGCCGCGCTGGTCGTGGCGGGCGGGCTCCATATCCCCGGTCTCGGGCTGCTCGCCCCCTGGCAGGGAACCTTCGTGCTGATGGCCATTCCAGGCCTGCTGCTCGCGGCGATCCTGCTGACCGTGCGCGAACCCGCACGCGTCGAGACCGGCGTGGCGCGGGCGAGCATGGCCGAAGCCTTTGCCTATCTGCGCGCGCACCGTGCGGCCTTCATCCTCCACATCGCGGCGGCGGCGTCGGTGGTGCTCGTCGTCCAGTCCTTCACCGCCTGGACGCCATCCTATTATGTCCGTTTCTTCGCGCTGACGCCGTCCGAGGCCGGCCTCGCCGTCGGCGGCGTGATCCTGATCGGCGCCCCGCTCGGCCATTTGTGCGGCGGCATCCTGACCGATTTCTTCCAGACGCGCGGCTATGCCTCGCCGGTGGCGCCGGTCATGATGGCCGGCCTGCTGGGCGGCCTCGCCGCGCTGCTCGCCTTCGTCTCGAGCACCGATCTGGCAGCCTCGCTGCTGCTGCTCGGGCTGCTGAACTTCTTCATGACGCTGGGTGCGCCCGCCAGCCTGGCCGGCGTGCAGATGCTCACGCCCGATCGTCTGCGCGGCGTCGTCACCGCGGTGTTCCTGGCCTGCACCACCTTGATCGGCATCGGTTGCGGCCCGCCTCTGGTGGGCCTGACCTCGGACCTGCTCGGCGGTCCGCTGCATCTCGCCACCGCATTGGTCATGGTGCTGTCGGTGATCGCCATCCTCGGAAGCCTGGCCGCATTCGCCAGTCGAAGACCATTCGCAGCGACCGTCGCGTTCAACGCGTCGCACTAAATCCACACAACAGGGAGTTTCCGCATGCGCCGTACCAGCAAGGCGATCATCACCTGCGCCGTCACGGGATCGATCCACACGCCATCGATGTCGCCGCACCTGCCGATCACCCCCGACGAGATCGCCGAACAGGCGATCGAAGCGGCGGAAGCCGGCGCCGCCATCCTGCATCTCCACGCCCGCGATCCGCGCGACGGCCGCCCCTCGCCCGATCCCGAACTCTACATGCAGTTCCTGCCGCGCATCAAACAGGCGTCGGACGCCGTGATCAACATCACCACCGGTGGCGCGCCGGGCTTCAGCGAGGAAGACCGCATGGCCGGCCCCCTGCGCGCCAGCCCCGAGATGACGTCGCTCAACATGGGATCGATGAATTTCGGTTTCTGGCCGCTCGCCGACAAGTTCGAATGGAAGCATGACTGGGAACGCGAGCTGATGCTCGGGTCCAAGCGCTTCCCGGCCAATCACAATTTCGCGCTGATCGAACAGATCATGGTCGAACTGGGCCAGGGCCACGGCACCCGTTTCGAATATGAATGCTACGACATCGGCCATCTCTACAACGTCAAGCATTTCGCGGATCTCGGCATCATCAAGCCGCCCTTCCTGATCCAGGGCATCTTCGGAATCCTCGGAGGCATCGGCGCCGATCTCGAGAATTTCATGATGTTCAAGCAGACCGCGGACCGGCTGTTCGGCGACGATTACATGCTGTCCTGCTTCGCGGTCGGCCGCCCGCAGATGAAGTTCCTGACGCAATGCGCATTGGTTGGCGGCAGCGTCCGGGTCGGGCTGGAGGACAGCCTGTATATCGGCCGCGGCGAGCTCGCGACCAGCAATGCGCAGCAAGTCCGCAAGATCCGCGCGATCATGGATTCACTCGATATCGAGATCGCGACACCCGCGGAGGCGCGCGAAATGCTCGGCCTCAAGGGCGGCGACTCGGTCGCTTTCTGACGGACCGATCATGCGTCTTGCAACCGATACTGGCGGTACCTTCACCGATCTCGTCGTTGAGGATGACGACGGCTCGATCACGCTCCACAAGGCGTCGACCGTGCCGTCGGATCCGGTCGCGGGCGTGCTCGACGCGCTGAGCGGCGCGGCGGCCGCGCGGGGCATGAGCCTGACCGAGCTCCTCGGCCGGTGCGACAGCTTCATCCACGGCACCACCCATGCGATCAACGCGATCATCACCGGCCGCACCGCGCGCACAGCGCTGATCGTCACCGAGGGCCATCGCGACATCCTGCTGTTCCGCGAGGGCGGGCGCACCGAACCCTTCAACCACACCATCCCCTATCCTGCGCCCTATGTGCCGCGCGCGCTCACCTTCGAGGCGCGCGAGCGCATCGGGTCGGATGGCGGCGTGATGATCGCGCTCGACGAGGCGGGCGTGATCGAAACGCTGGAGCGGGTGCGTGAGAGCGGCGCGGAGGCGCTTGCGGTCGCGCTGCTCTGGTCGACGGTTAATCCCGCGCACGAGCGGCGCATCAGCGCGCTGATCGAACGGCATTTGCCCGGCATCCCCTATAGCCTGTCGCACGCCGTCAATCCGACCCTGCGTGAATTCCGCCGGGCGTCCTCGGCCGCGATCGACGCGTCGCTGAAACCGCTGATGACGCATTATCTGGGCGGCCTGACCGCGCGCCTCTCCGAAGCGGGCTTTGCCGGCAAGGTGATGGTGCTGACCAGCGCGGGCGGCATGGTCGAAGCGGAGGAAGTCGCGGCTTCGCCGATCCGCGTGATCAATTCGGGGCCGTCCATGGCCCCCGTCGCCGGCCGCCATTATGCGGAGCGCGAAGGCGCGTGGCGGACCGCGATCGTCGCCGATACCGGCGGAACGACCTACGACATCAGCCTGGTCAGCGACGGGCGCATCCCGATGACGCGCGACCTGTGGATCGGCGAACCCTATCGCGGCCATCTTGCCGGCTACCCTTCCGTCGACGTCAAGAGCGTCGGCGCGGGCGGCGGCAGCATCGCCGCCGTCGATTCCGCGGGCCTGCTGCGCGTCGGTCCGGGCAGCGCGGGCTCGACGCCCGGCCCCGCCTGTTACGGCCGCGGCGGCAGCCGCCCGACCGTGACCGATGCCTGCGTGACATTGGGCTATATTGACCCCGATTATTTCCTCGGCGGCGCGATGCAGCTCGATGGCGATGCGGCGCGGGGCGCGATCGCGCGCGACGTCGCCGATCCGCTGGGCATCAGCGCGGAGGACGCCGCGTGGAGCATCCTCGACCTCGCCACCGAGAATATGGTGCAGGCGATCCAGGACATGACGGTCAATCAGGGGATCGATCCGGCCCAGGCCGTGCTGATCGGCGGCGGCGGTGCCGCCGGGCTCAATTCGGTGTTCATCGCCCGGCGACTGGGATGCCGCGAACTGCTGATCCCCGAAACCGGCGCGGCGATGAGCGCGGCGGGCGCGATGATGTCCGACATCGCGGCTGAGTTCCCCACCACCACCTATGCCTCAACCGCCGGTTTCGACCTGTCGCGCGCTCACACCGCCTTCAGTGCGGTCCGCGAGCAGGCGGAGGCGTTCATCGCCCGGGCGCAGCTGACGGGGACGATCAGCTATGTCGCCGAAGCCCGCTATGACGGGCAGGCCTGGGATATCGACGTGCCGATCGACGATGCCGGCTTCGCGACCGGGGCCGATGTCGCGCGCTTCCGCACCGCATTCGATGCGATGCACGAGCAGCTCTTCACCATCCGTGACGAGGATTCGGCGGTCGAGCTGATCGGGCTGCGCGCGCGCGTCGCCTGCCCATCCCGACCCGACGCCGAATTCCGGCTGAAGCACGATGTGCAGGGCGCGGCCCCGTCGCGCTCCCGGCCGGTCTATTTCGCCGGCCAGGGCTGGCTCGATACGCCCGTGCTGCGCTGGGATACGATCCCGGTCGACAGCGTGCAGACCGGGCCGGCGCTGATCGAATCCGCCTTCACCACTATCGTCGTCGATCCGCCGGCGCGTTTCCGCCGGACGGCTGCCGGCTCCATCCTGATCGAGGCCTGATCATGACCGATGTTCCCATGAACGGCGCCGAAATGGCAGTGCTGCGCAGCCGGCTCGACGGCGTCGTGCGCAAGATGTCGAACACATTGCTCCGCACCGGCCGGTCGGGCGTGATCAACCGCGCGCGCGACTTCTCCTGCTGCCTGCTCACCCGCGACGGCGAATTGCTGACCGCGGCGGACAGCCTGCCGATCCATGTCCTGTCGGGCCCCGACATGATGGCGCGCAGCATGAAGCAATTCCATCCGGAGCTGCGTGCAGGCGACGCGTTCCTGCACAATTCGCCCTATCATGGCTGCTCGCATCCCGCCGATCTCAGCGTGATCGTGCCGGTGATGGACGAAGCGGGCGAGCATCGCTTCACCGTGCTCGCCAAGGCGCACCAGGCGGATATCGGCAACAGCCAGCCGACCACCTATATGGCCGAAGCGCGCGACGTCTATCATGAAGGCGCGCTGCTCTTCCCCGCCGTCCAGGTCCAGCGCGACGGCCAGGACATCGACGATATCATCCGCATGTGCGAGCTGCGCATCCGCGTGCCGCATCAATGGCGCGGCGACTATCTCTCCACCGTCGGCGCGGCCCGCATCGGCGAAAAGGCACTGACTGAACTGGCCCGCGAAGCTGGCTGGGACCGGCTGGAGGCCTTTGCCCGTCAATGGTTCGACTATTCCGAAGCGCGGATGGCGGATGCGATCGGGCGGCTGCCCGCCGGCCGCGTCATCGGATCGAGCACGCACGATCCCTTCCCCGGCCTGCCCGCCGAAGGGCTGAAGATCACGGCGAAGGTCGACGTCGATCCCGCCCAGGGCCGTATCGCGGTCGATCTGACCGACAATCCGGACTGCCTGCCCTGCGGCATGAACCTGTCCGAGGCCTGCGCACGCACCGCCGCGATGATCGGCGTCTTCAACAGCATCGATCATGACGTGCCCAAAAATGCCGGATCGTTCCGCCGGATCGACGTGAAGCTGCGGGTGGGCTGCATCGCCGGCATTCCGACCCATCCCTTTTCCTGCTCCGCCGCGACAACGAACATCGCCGATCGCGCCGCGAACAGCGTGCAGACCGCGCTGGCGACATTGGGCGAGGGCATCGGCATGGCCGAGGTCGGATCGGTGATCGCGCCCTCCGCCGGCGTCGTCTCAGGCATCGATCCGCGCACCGGCCGACCCTTCGTCAACCAGATCTTCCTGGCGATGAGCGGCGGCGCCGCCAGCCATGCCAGTGATGCCTGGTGGACGATCGGCCATGTCGGCAATGCCGGTCTCTGCTGCATCGACGGCGTCGAGCTGGCCGAGCTTTCGCAGCCGATCCTGGTCCATCGCCGCGGCTTTTTGACCGATACCGAGGGTGCCGGCACGCAGAATGGCGCGCCGTCGACCATCGTCGAATTCGGACCGATCGGCGGGGGCATGGACATCGGCTATCTCTCCGATGGGCATGTCAATGTGCCGGTCGGCGTGCGTGGTGGGCAGTCGGGCGGCGGTGCGGATCAATATCTGATCCAGCGCGACGGCAGCCACAGCGAACTTCCCGCCTGCGCACAGGTGCATATCGAGGATGGCGAACGCATCGTCGCTATCTCCTGCGGCGGCGGCGGCTATGGAGATCCCCGCAAACGCCCGGCGCAGCGCGTCGCCGACGACGTCGCGGGCGGGCTGATCAGCCCGGATCGCGCGCGAGACATCTATGGAGTGGTGATCTCCGGCAGCGGCGCGCTCGACGCGACCGCGACGGACGCCGAACGGAGCAGAACAGCATGAGCAACAGGTCCGTCCTCGTCACAGCCGGGGGATCCGGCATCGGGCTCGCCATCGCCGAGATCTTCCACGAACGCGGCGACCGCGTGATCGTGTGCGACGTCGACCAAGGCGCGCTCGACCGTCTGAGCCAGAATCGGCCCGGCATCGTCACCAGCCTGACCGACGTTGCCGATCCCGTCGCGGTAGCCGCGATGATCGATCGGGTCGGCCCCGTGTCGGTGCTGGTCAACAATGCCGGCGTCGCCGGACCGATCGGCGCGCTGGAGGATAATGATCCCGAGGATTGGGCGCGCTGCTTCGCGGTCAATGTCCATGGCGCCTTCCATATGATGCGTGCCGTCGTGCCCGCGATGCGGGCGGCCGGCGGCGGCACGATCGTCAACATCTCGACCGCGTCCACCGTCACCGGCCTGCCCGGCCGGTCGGCCTATATCGCGTCGAAATGGGCGCTCGAGGGGCTGACCAAGAATGCCGCGCGCGAGTTCGGCCCGGCGGGCATCCGCGTCAACGCGATCCGCCCCGGTTTCATGGACACCGATCGCATGCGCGGCCTGATGGCCCGCGCGGCCGAACGCCGGGACCTGCCCGTCGCCGAGGTCGAGGCCGAAGCGCTCGGCTATATCTCGCTGCGCACCAAGATCCAGCCGTCAGAGATCGGCGAGATGGCATGGTTCCTCGCGTCGGACACGGCACGGCACATCACCGCGCAGATCATCGGCGTCGACGGCAATTCGGAATGGGAAGGCTGATCGATGGGACGCATGGCTCTTCTGACGCCCGACGCATTGCTGGCGAAGGGCGTCGATGCCGCGCCGTTCCTCGAGCATTTCGCCGAACTTCCCGGCAGCGTCGCCACGCTGGCCCATCGCCCCGAGATATTGAACGCGACGCTCGGCCTGTGGAACGCGGTGATGGCGCCCGGCGCGGTCCCGCTCGATCTCAAATATTTGGCGGGCTATCTCGCAAGCATGTCGGCGGGTTGCCGTTATTGCGCGGCGCATACCGCGAGCAACGCGGCGGCCACCGGCGGCGGCAGCGAGCGGATCGCGGCGGTCTGGGATTTCGAGCGCAGCCCGCTCTTCAGCGATGCCGAGCGCGCCGCGCTTCGCTTTGCCATGCTGGCCGGCCAGTCGCCAACGGGCGTCACCGACCAGGCCTATGCCGAGCTGGCGGCGCATTATGACGACGGCCAGATCGTCGAGCTGCTTGCCGCAATTGCCCTTTACGGCTTCTTCAATCGCTGGAATGACAGTCTCGCAATGCCGCTGGAAGCAACGCCGCGCGGCTTCGCCGAAACGCATCTGACGCCGCATGGGTGGGAGATTGGCAGCCATGACTGATTTCCCGGCCATCGATTGCGGCTTCACCGTCGTCCATCCCTGGCTGTGCGACGCGATGGGCCATCTGACGACGCGCCACTATCTCGGCATGTTCGACGATGCATCCTATCACCTGTACGCGTCGCTGGGTTACGATCCCGCGGCCGGCGCCGCCGCCAATCAGGGCTGGGCCGATGTCCGCCACGAGATCGAATATCACTCCGAACTCGCGGCCGGCGCGCTGGTGCGCATCGACGGCCGGCTGACCCATCTCGGCCGCACCTCGATCGCCAGCGAATACCGGATGTTCACGCGCATCGACGATCGCCTGTGCGCGACCTTGACCGCGCGCACGGTCTGCTTCGATCTCGAGGCGCGCCGCTCCCGGCCGCTGCCCGCCGATTTCGTCGCCCGCGCAGCGGAGCTGTTCGGCATCACGGCGTGATGCGCGCGGCGTTGCCGCGGCTGATCGACGGCGTATCGCGCCAGGGCCGCGAGCTGCTGCGCCGCTACGCATCCTTCGTGTTCGACCGCCGCACCGACCAGGCGGGCTCGCGGATCGAGCGGATGGAAGGATTGGCGCGCAGCCTGTTGTCGGGTCGCGGCGAAGCCTCCGGCGCGATGATCGCGGCCGACCTGCTCGATCTTTACGCCGAATCCGCCGCCGACGAGCGCCTCGCCTTCTTCCACCGGCTTGCCGAGGGGTTCGGCCCCGATCCGGCCGCGCTCGATGCGGCGTGGGCCGCTTATAAATCCGGAGGCCCGGCCGAGCTGCCGCTGCTCGCGCGCGCGGTGGAGGCCCCTCGTCAGGAGCTGTTCCGCCGCCTCAACCTCGCGCCCGGCGGCACCGCCCGGCTGATCGCGCTGCGCGCCGACCTGCTGCGCGCGATGAAAAGCGCGGATGGCACGCTCGACATGGTCGATGCCGATCTGCTCCACCTGCTCCAATCCTGGTTCAATCGCGGTTTCCTGGCGATGCGGCCGATCACCTGGTCGTCGCCCGCCAGCCTGCTCGAACGCGTGATCCGCTACGAAGCGGTCCACGACATCCGCGACTGGGCGGATCTGCGCAGCCGCCTCGACCCACCCGACCGGCGCTGCTTCGCATTCTTCCACCCGGCCATGCCCGACGAGCCGCTGATCTTCGTCGAGGTCGCACTCACCCGCAGCATGCCCGACAGCATCCAGGCGGTGCTCGATCCGGTGCGCGAGCCGATGGCCGCCACCAATGCCGACACCGCGGTCTTCTATTCGATCAGCAATTGCCAGCCGGGGCTGAAGGGCGTCTCCTTCGGCCATTTCCTGATCAAGCAGGTCGCGACCGATCTCAAGCGCGACCTGCCCGGGCTCGAGCATTTCGTCACCCTGTCGCCGATTCCGGCTTTCATGGCCTGGCTTGGCAAGGCCAAGCCGGCATTGGCCGACGCGGCGCGCGCCGGCGATGCCTCGCAGGCCGAACTGACCGCGCAGGCGATTGCCTATTTCACCGCGGCGCGTACCGCGGACGACCGCCCGGTGGATCCAGTCGCGCGTTTCCATCTCGGCAATGGCGCACGGCTTGAGCGGCTGAACTGGATGGGCGACATTTCCGAGAACGGCATGCGGCAGAGCGCGGGCATGATGGTCAATTATCTCTACGACCTGCCGAGCATCGAAGCGCATCATGAGGCCTATGCCAATGACGGCACCGTGATATTGGGCGATCCGTTCCGCACGATGATGCGGGACGCGGCGAAGCCCGCCGCTGGCACGCGGGCAGGGAAGACACGATGACCAATCTCTACACGCGGCTTTCGGCGCAATTCCCCCAGGGTCGCGGACGTCCCTTCGCGACGTTGCCCGATGGCGCGGTCGTGACCTATGCCGATGTCGACGCGCGATCCGGCCGTTTCGCCAATGCGCTGGCCGGTCTTGGCGTCCGGCCCGGCGACCGCGTCGCGGTGCAGGCGGAAAAGAGCATCGACATGCTGATGCTCTATCTCGGCTGCCTGCGCGCGGGCGCCGCGTTCCTGCCGCTCAACACCGCCTATACGGCCGGCGAACTCGATTATTTCATGCGCGACGCCGAACCCGCCTTGTTCGTCTGCGATCCCACGCAGGAAGCGTCGATCCGAACGCTCGCTGCAAAAACCGGCGTTCCGCGCGTCGAGACGCTCGACGAGGCCGGCGGCGGCACGCTTGCCGCGATCGCGGCGGAGAGCGCCGGCGAATTCGACACCATCGCACGCGGCGACGACGATCTGGCCGCGATCCTCTACACATCGGGCACGACCGGCCGGTCGAAGGGCGCAATGCTGAGCCATGACAATCTGGCCTCCAACGCCTTCACGCTGAAGGATCACTGGCGCTTCACCGCCGACGACGTGCTGCTTCACGCGCTGCCGATCTTCCATACCCATGGGCTTTTCGTCGGCACCAATGTCGTGCTCGCCTCGGGTGCATCGATGCGCTTCCTGCCGCGCTTCGACGTGGAGGCGGTGCTGGCCGCGCTGCCGCTGTCGACGACGATGATGGGCGTGCCCACCTTCTATATCCGCCTGCTCGGCGAAGATCGTTTCGACCGATCGCTGGTCGCGCATATGCGGTTGTTCGTTTCGGGCTCCGCGCCGCTCTCCGCCGACATCCACCGTGAATTCCGCGAGCGGACCGGCCATGCGATCCTCGAACGCTACGGCATGACCGAGACCAACATGAACACCTCCAATCCCTATGACGGGGATCGGATCGCGGGCACGGTCGGCCTGCCGCTGCCCGGCGTCGACATCCGCATCGCCGATCCCGACACCGGCCGCGTGTTGCCGCAGGGCGAGATCGGCGTGATCGAGATCGCCGGCCCCAATGTGTTCACCGGCTATTGGCGGATGCCGGAAAAGACCGAAGCCGAATTTCGCGACGGCTATTTCATCTCGGGCGACCTCGGCTTCATCGACGATCGCGGCTATGTCTCGATCGTCGGCCGCGCCAAGGATCTCATCATCTCGGGCGGCTACAACATCTATCCCGCCGAGGTCGAGACCGCGCTCGACGAACTCGAACAGGTCCGCGAATCCGCGGTGATCGGCATTCCCCATCCCGATCTGGGCGAAGCCGTGGTCGCCGTGGTCGTGCCGCGCGATCCCGATTTCGCCGACGGCAATGCGCTGAAGGCGTCACTCGCCGACACGCTCGCCCGCTTCAAGCAGCCGCGCCAGGTGCATTTCGTCGACGCGCTGCCCAAGAACGCGATGGGCAAGATCCAGAAGACGGTGCTGCGCGAGCGTTATGCCGGGGCGTAGGGGCTGATCCAATTGCTTGGTTGATCTTGTCATCCCCGCGCACGCGCACTGGTGTCCGGGATTTCAATCGGAGCGCGAGACAGCAAGAACTCTCCTCCCTACGCGTAGCGTGGGGAGGG
>NZ_JBYSZM010000037.1:0-76504 GCF_058787155.1 Sphingobium sp. FW305-3-2-15-F-TSA7
TATCCCGCCCCACCCTTCGCCCAGCCATCCACCGCCGCGTCCATCACCGACATCGGCATCGGCCCTGCGGTCAGCACCAGATCGTGGAAAGCCCGCAGGTCGAAACGCGTACCCATCGCCCTGCGTGCTCGTTCACGCGCGGCATGGATCGCATTTGCCCCCACCTTGAAGCTGCACGCCTGCCCCGGATAAACCGAATAGCGCGTCACCTCGCGATCGGTCGCTTCGCGCTGCTCGCCGACATTATCGACCATCCAGGCCACCGCCTGCGCCTTGGTCCAGCGATGATGGTGCAGGCCGGTATCGACGACGATGCGCGCGGCGCGGAACAGTTCGGACTGGAGATAGCCGATCCGGCCGAACGGATCCCCGGCATAGACGCCGAGTTCATCCGCCACTTGCTGGGCATAAAGCGCCCAGCCCTCGGTATAGGCGGAGAAGCGCACGATCCTGCGGAACAGCGGCAGCGCCGGTGCGCGCCGCAGCACGCTATATTGGAAATGATGCCCCGGAATGCCTTCGTGATGCGTCAGCGTCGGCAGGCGCCAGGTGACATGTTCGCCCGGCGTCTTCAGGTTGAGCGAATAGATGCCGGGCTGGCCCGGTGCGCCCTCCGAGTAGAAGGCGCCAGGTGCGCCGGCCTCGATCGCCGGCGGAATGCGGCGCACCACGATCGGGTCGACGGCGGTGATGCCGAACGCACCGGGCAGCAATTTGGTGACGGCGTCGAGATGCCCCTTCGCCAGCGCGATCAACTGTTCGCGACCGCCATCGTCGGGAGCCACGCGGAACCGTGGATCCGCATTGAGCGCGCCGATCCGCGCCATCACGCTACCCTTGGAAAGACCCTGCTTCTTCAGCAAAATGTCGATCTGCGCGAGCAGTGCCTTGCATTGCTCCAGCCCGATGCGGTGCAGTTCAGCCGGCGGCGTATCGACGGTCGTGTTGGACCGGACCGATGCGGCATAATAGGCGTCGCCATCGGGCAGCTTCCACACGCCGGCGCGATCATCGGCCTTGGCCGCCAGCGCCTTCAGCGCCGCCGCCTGCCGTTCGAGCGCGGGGGCGACGGCGGAGCGGAACGCATCCGATGCCCGCGCCGACCAGTCCCCCATTCCCTTTTCCGCGATCCGCTTCAGCGCCGGCGCCAGCAGCGCGGAGCCGAGCGGATCGCCGTCGCGCAGCCCTTCGATCTGGGCAACGGTGCGCGCGATCACGAAATCGGGCGGGATCACGCCGATGCCGGCGTCGTGGCGGATGCGGTCGGTTTCCTGGTCGACCGCGACCGCCAATGCCGATACCCGCGACAGCCAGGCATCGGCGTCGGCCCGGCTCTCGATCGGATGGCGCGTGCCGATGAAATCGGGCAGCCAGTAATAAGCGCCGTTCATCTGACTGACGACATAGGGGCTCGGGCGCAGATTGCCGTCGACAAAGCCATAACGCCCGAGCAGATCATCGAGCGTCTCATAGACATAGCGGGCGACACGCAGGTCGAGCGCGGCGCGCGAAGAAAGCGCGGCGGCATCGACACCACCCAATTCGCTCAGCGCCGTACGGATCGCGGCCCGGTCGTCCGATCGCGCCGCCAGCGAACGATCGTCGAGCCGGCTGCGCAGCGCCGCATTGGGCCCGATATCGAAATCATTGGCGGTCGCTTCCTCGGGTGACCGGCGAAGATAAGCCTCGCTATGCCGCTGGAGCAGCGCCGCGCATGCCGCATCGGCCGATCCCGCCGCAACTGCCGGCCGAACTGCCAGACCGGCCAGAACGGTCGCCGCCGTCCCTTCGAGAAACCGACGGCGATCCATCACACTCTCCACTGCTACGATATCAAGGCCTTGTCGGCCGCTCCCGAGATCAGAACTTATACCCCACGCTGACGCCGAAAGTCCGGAAAGACGGTTCGACCTGAACGCCGCTGTAGAATGCCTTTTCATAGGCATTGGCGAAATATTTCGCGTCGAACAAATTCTCCACATAGACGACGGCCCGGAACGCATCGGTTTCCACGCCCGCACGCAAATTCACATTGTGATAGCTGGGCGAGATGAAGGGATAGACCGGATAGCGATAGGCATAGGGATTGGAGATCATCGCATCGCGGAAATTCCATTCCGCCCGCAGGAAGCCCTCGAACGCGCCGGAGATCGGCACATTATACTGCGCCTGCGCACCCAATGACCATTTTGGCGCATTGACCAGCGCCTTGCCGGTCACGTCGATCACCACGCCGTCGATCAGCGCGTTCGGATAATCCTTGAAGCGCGTCTTGTTGTAGCCGACCTGGCCGCTCAGCTTGAACTGCTGGGTGATACGCGCGTCGAAGCTTGCTTCCACGCCATAGCTTTCCGCCGCCGCCGCATTGGCGATGCCGCTCACGCCGCGCAGCAACCCGGTGACCGGATCGATATATTGGAAACGGATCGTCTGCTGGACGTCCTTCCAGTCCATATAGAAACCGGTGATGTCGACGCGCAGCTTGCCGTCGAGCAGGTCGAACTTGGTGCCGAGCTCGTAATCCCACAGAGTCTCGGGCTTGAATTCATTGAGAAGATTGACGTTGTTGCTCGTTTGCGTGCCGCCGGACTTGAATCCGCGTGATGCCGTCGCGAAGATCATCCAGTCGGGATTCATCTTGTAGCTGAGCGTGAGCTTGGGCGAGACGTCGTCGAACTTGGCGATACGATTGTTGACGCCCGTCAGGATGGTGTTGGAACGCGTGACCGAATTGTTCTTGGTGGTCTCGCGCGAATAGCGCAGGCCGACGGTCGCGGCGAAGGCGTCGGTGATGTTGAACGTGCCCTGGCCGAACACCGCCCAATAATCGGACGAGCTCTTGCCGTCGGCGCCCGTCACTTCCAGCCCCGAACAATTGCCGGCTTGTGCCGCCGGGCAGATCGGGCTCGCCGCGCCGTGATAGGTCGACTGGTCGGAAACGCCCGTATCGCGGCCCGCCGAAATGCCGACGCTCCAGTCGAGGAAATTCTTGCCGGTCGACTGGACACGCAGTTCGCCGCTGGTGGATTCGCGCTTGAGCAGCAGATCCTCGTAGAAATAGTCGCGGCTGCCACCATCGACATCGCCATAATTGAACAATGTCGATTTGAGCTTGCCGAGCACGCCGGTCACCGAAACCGTACCGATGTCCCAGACCGCACGGCCGCTGAGATATTCGAAGGTGCTGCCCACACGCTGCGGGCGATTGAAGTTCACGCGATTGTCGTTGGTTGGGAAGAAGCCAACGCCGTCGGGATTGCCGATCATGCCTGCGGTCCTGCCGTAATAGACTGACGCCCAGGTCGATGTGACGAAGCCGGTCGGCACGCCGTTGCGCATGCCCAGCGTCTCGTCCGAATAATTATATGTGACGTCGAGCGTCAGATTGGGCGTCGGCGTCAGCCGCCCCTGGATGCGATAAGTGTAATATTCACTGTCATTGCCGCCACCGATCGAATTGATATTCTTGATATATCCGTCGGATTTTTCGTATTTTCCGGATGCGCGGATGGCGAGCAGCCCGTCGATCACGGGCACGTTGATCACGCCCTCGCCCCGGAAGGTCTCATAGCTCGAATAGCCCAGCTCGACGCTGCCTTCGAACCGGTTCACCGGCTTCTTGGTGATCACGTTGATCGCGCCGCCCACCGAGTTGCGGCCGAAATAAGTGCCCTGCGGCCCGCGCAGCACTTCGATCCGCTCCAGGTCGACGATCTGCGGATTGCTGGTGCCCGCCGCGACGTTGAACTCGTCGATGTAAAAGGCATAGGTCGCCTGGCGGACATCGGCATAAGGATTGAGCTGGTTGGAGATGCCACGGATCGACAGATCCTTGCGGTCGCGCGAACCGTTGCTCTGGAAACTCACATTGGGGGTCAGCGCGAAATAATCCTCGACGCTCTGCACATTCTGGTCCTGCAGCGTCTCGGCGGTGACCGCGGTGATCGCGATCGGCACATCCTGCAGGCTCTGCTCGCGGCGCTGCGCGGTCACGATAATGTCGTCGCCGGCCGGTGCCGCCGTTTCGCCCGCGGGCCGTTCCTGGGCCGCCGCCGGCGTGGCGACGATCGCCGCGGCAAGCACCGCCAATGCCGCATGGCCCACCAGGTGGCTGCGTCGATATCGTCCGATTGTCTCGCTCTTCATGTCAAAACCCCCTCGTCAGCCGGTGGCCATTGCCATCGGCTCGATGTTTTCAAACCTCTCCGGTGCGACCGCTCTCAGGCGGTCATTTCGTCCAGCATTGCGGGTCGAGCGGTCCCTTCTTGGGATCCAGCTCGCTCCGCACGAGGACGATGGAGGCGATCTTGCCGTCTCTCAGCACCGCATGTCCGGCCGCCAGCGAGCAGCCGACCTTGCCGTTCCGACGCGATCGGATGACATGATAGGTGTAGATCATGCCGTCCTTTTCGAAGACGTCCTTGAACGGCACGACGATCTCGACATCGCCGCCGCCGGACTGGATCCGCTGAAAATGCGTCGCCCACTGGTCGACGCCGTTGATCGCGGTCCGGCCTTCGAGCACCAGCGTGGCGTCGGGCGTGAAGAATTTGGAGAAATTCTTCGCCGTATAGGCGCCGGGCGTCTTGAAGGCCTGGTTCCACCAGACGAACATCTGTGAAAGCATGTCTGTCGCCGGGCGTTCGGCGATGGCGGGTGACGCAGTGGCCAGGCTGAAGGCGGCCGCGAGCACACACGCCAGGATCGGTTTCTTCGTCATGGACCCCCCTGATCTGATCTTTCGAAGGGTCTTATGTCCCCTCGTTGCGGAAATGAGTGTCCGTCAGTTGCATTGTTGTTGCAACGACATTGCAAACTCACATTCGTTGCGTTGAACGCAAAATAACCGAAATCACCGATCGATCTTTGCGTTCGGCGGAACGGTGGCGTCGTTGCGGATCACCTTGCCGCCCTTCATCACGAAACCGATGGTGCGCAGCGCGCGGATATCGCGGCCGGGATCGGCATCGACGGCGACGATGTCGGCATAATAGCCGGGCTTGAGCTGGCCGACCTCCTTGTCGACGCCCAGCATCCGTGCGGGCTCCACCGTGGCGGCACGCAATGCCTGGGCTGCGGTCATGCCCGCATCGACATAGAGTTCCGCCTCCCGAACTGTGGCCGTCGTTCCCTCATTGGGTTCCCAGGGATATTGATCGGTGCCCAGTGCGATATCGACACCGGCCGAGATCGCGTCGCGCAGCGCCTTGAAATGCGCCTTGCCCACCGAATCCACCCGCGCCAGATACCAGTCGGGCGATCCGATCTTGGCATAGAAGGCGCGCGCGCCGCTCTGGCTGACGACGATGGTCGGCACATACCAGACACCCTTGGCCTTCATTTTGGCGAAGACCTGCGGCGTCAGGAAATAGCCATGCTCGAAACAGTCGATGCCTGCGTCGATCGCCGCATCGGATGCGATCGGCGAGCCGGTATGGCCGGTCACTTTCACCCCGTTGCGGTGCGCGACCTCGATCGCGGTCTTCAACTCCTCGTCGGTGAAGGGTGATGCGCCGATATCGCCATGCGTGTCGGAAATACCGCCCGATATGCCGATCTTGATCCAGGTCGCGCCGCGTTTCACCTGTTCGCGCACCGCCTTGGCGAAGGCGGCGGGACCATCGACCTCGGTCTTGCCATGGCCACCGGTCGCAACGATCGAAGAGCCGGCGCTATGGATGCGCGGTCCGTCGAAGGTCCCCGCGTCGATCGCCTTCTTGACCGTGAAATCCACACCGGCATCCGATCCGGTCAGGCGGATGGTGGTGACGCCCGACCAGAGCGATTTGCGGGCGTTGTCGAGCGTGCGCAGCGCCATCGAATCCGGCGTTTCGTTGTGGATACGTGCAGCGCCGGGCAGGTTGAGCGCCAGATGGACATGCATGTTCATCAGTCCCGGGATCAGCCATTTGCCGTGCATCGGCACGATCTTCGCGTCCGCGGGAACCGGCGTGCTCGCGACCGGGCCGATCGCGGTGATGCGCTCGCCGTCGACAAGCACGACCGCGTCGCGCAGCGGCGCCTTTCCGGTCAGGTCGACGACATTGCCGCCGACCAATGCGGTCACCTGCGCCAGCGCGGGCGACGCGGCGAGCATCGATACCAGCGCCGTTGCAGCGAGCATTGCGTGCTTCATGACCAACCCCTTCCCTGTCGTCGGATCAGCGCGATATGGTCGCGGGATCGGTATCGTTGCGGTAGATCGCGCCGCCCTTCATCACGAAGCCGATCGTGCGCAGCGCGGCGATGTCGCGCACCGGATCGGCGGAAACGGCGACGATGTCGGCATATTGCCCCGGCACGATGCGGCCGACCTGCTTGTCGATACCCAGCATCTTCGCGGGCTGGATCGTCGCGGCCTGCAGCGCCTGAAGCGGGGTCATGCCCGCCTTCACGTACAGCTCCGCCTCGGCCACGGTCGCAGTGGTGCCGCCATTGGGCTCGAACGGGAACTGGTCGGTGCCGAGCGCCACGTTCACGCCCATGCGGATCGCCTTCTGCAAGACTGCCCAATGGTCCTTGCCCGTCGATGCGACGCGCTCCAGATACCAGTCGGGCGATCCGATCTTCTTGTAGAATTCATAGGCGCCGGGCTGACTGACGACGATGGTCGGGACCAGCCAGACGCCCTGTGCCTTCATCTTGGTCAGCACTTCATCGTTCAGATGATAGCCGTGCTCGAAACAGTCGATGCCGAAGCGCAGCGCCTGGAGTGCGGCCTCCGAAGACCCGTTATGCGCCGTCACCTTCACGCCGTTGCGATGCGCCACCTCGATCACCGTCGACATTTCCGCATCGGTCATCGGCGCCGCCGCGATGCTGCCATGCGTGTCGGAAATGCCGCCCGAAATCGCGATCTTGATCCAACTCGCGCCGCGCTTGATCTGCTCGCGCACCACTTTGGAGAATTCGGCGGGGCCGTCGGCCTCCAGCGAACCATGGCCACCCGTCGGCACGATCAGTTCGCCGGCGGATTCGATCCGTGGGCCGACCGCCTGCCCCTTCGCGATCGCGCGCTTCAGCATGAAATCGATGCCATGATCCTCGGCGGTCAGGCGCACCGTCGTCACGCCGGCCAACAGGCTGCGGCGCGCATTGTCGGCCATGCGCAGCGCTTCCTCGCCATCCTTCTCCTCGAGCAGTTCGGCGCCCGCGGCGCCGGGCAGTTTCAGCCCGAAATGGACATGCATGTTCATCAGGCCCGGGATCAGCCACTTGCCCTGCATCGGCACGACCTTCGCGCCGGCAGGAACGCTGACCGAAGCAGAGGGGCCGACCTGGAGGATGCGATCGCCCTGGACGATCACCGTCGCATCCTCGATCGGCTTGCCGCCGTCGATCGCGACGACTGTCGCGCCGACCAGCGCGGTGGTCGCGGGTGCCTGCTGCGCTGTAGCGGTTCCCGCCATAGCGATCGATGCCGCAGCCGCGACGGTCCAGTGCCGAAATCTCATGATGAAACCCTCCCTCCGGTTCTGACCGGTGTCTTTTCCAGACTGCGGGAAAGGCGGGAGAAAACAATGTGCAAAGTGACGCAAACTCTTTGCGTAAAACGCAACGCAAACTCAAATTCGCATCAAAAAAAGCAAGGATTGAGGCTGAGAATGACGGAAAACTGCGGCCCCATCCATATATTTGCCGCCACGTCCGTCCGGCGCGCGGCAGTTGCATTCTCGCCATGGCGCGACACCATCGGGTGAAGCGAAATAAGGGGCAACCGATGATCGACGGGCGAGGCATTGTATCGCGGCGACTGATGCTGGGGATGTTGGCGGCGACGGCAATGACGCCCGTTCTTCCGGCTTTTGCCCAGGCGGACAGCGCCGCGACGCGTCTTCGTGCCCTGCTCGAACGCAGCGAGGCCGCCGATGCCGCGCTCGATCCGATGGGATCGGTGCGCAAGGGCAAGGCGAATGCCGGCCCCCTCTTCGTCGACCCGCTGAGCGACGGCTATGCCCGGACACTCGGCGCCAACAAGCGGCGCGACCTTGCCGAACTCGCCGCGATCCCGCGCGACGCGCTCGGCCCGGTCGATCGGATCGCTTATGATGTGTTCGACTATCGGACACGCCAGACGATCGAACAGTTCGACACCGGCCTGTTCGACGTCCAGCGCAAGGCGCCGCTCAATCCGTCTTTCGGCCTGCAGGTCGAATTTCCCGACTTCGTTTCCAGCGGCGCGGCGCCCTTTGCCGATATCGGCGATTATGAGAACGGCTTGAAGCGCCTCGACGGCTTCGCCGGCTATCTGGAGAACAGCGTCGCCTGGCTGAAGCGCGGGCTTGCCGATGGCTATGTCCAGCCCAGGATCATCGTGACCAACATTTTGGCGCAGGTGGACGCCATGCTGGCGCTGCCGGTCGAGAACAGCCCATTCTATGCCGGTGTGCGTCGCATGCCCGAAAGCATCGCCGCGGCGGATCGGGATCGCCTCGCCGCCGCCTATCGCGCGAAGATCGCCGGCCCCGTCTATTCCGGCTACCGGCTCTGGCAGAGCTATCTGCGCGACATTTATCTGCCCAAGGCGCTCGAAGCGCCGGGCTTGTGGGCGATGAAGGACGGTGCGGCGCTTTATGGCTGGGATCTCGCACGGCACACGACGACGCGGCGCAGTGCCGCGGACATCCATGCGCTCGGCCTTTCCGAAGTCGCGCGGATCCGTGCCGCGATGGAGGATGTCCGCGCGAGGATCGGCTTCAAGGGCGACCTGAAAGCCTTTTTCGAACATGTCCGCACCGATCCCGGATATTATTACAAGACACCCGACGAGCTGCTTGCGCGCTTCGAGGCGATCGAGGCGAAGATCTGGCCGGGCATTCCCAGGCTGTTCCACGAGCGGCCCAAAGCCCCGTTCGAGGTCCGCCCGCTGCCCGCGCTCGGAGACCAGCGCGGCACCGGCTATTATCGCCCCGGCCCGCCCGATGGGGTCTCCCCAGGCATATTGTTCTTCAACATGTCGATGCTCAACACCCGCCCGATCCCGACGCTCGAAACGCTGACTTTGCACGAGGGCATTCCCGGCCATCATTTCCAGATCACGCTGGCGCGCGAGAATGAAAAGCTGCCGCCACTGCTGCGCTACGGATCGTCAACCGCCTTTTCCGAAGGCTGGGGACTCTATGCCGAATCGCTGGGCCCCGAACTCGGCATGTTCGGCGATCCGATGCAGTTGTTCGGCCATCTCGATATGGAGATGCTGCGCGCGGTGCGGCTGGTGGTCGATACCGGCATCCACGCCATGCGCTGGGATCGGCAGCGCGCGATCGACTATATGCTCGACAACACCTCGATGGCGGCGCGCGACGTCGCGGTCGAGATCGACCGCTATATCGCCTATCCCGGCCAGGCCTGCGCCTACAAGATCGGCGAGCTCAAATTCCGCCAGCTTCGCGAAGAGGCCAAGGCGAAGCTGGGTGCGGCGTTCGATATCCGCGACTATCATCATCAGGCCATCGGCACCGGCGCATTGCCGATGGACGTACTCGACGCGAAGATCCGGCGATGGATCGATGCAGGCGGCGGCAAGGGGTGAGCCCGGCCCGTGAAAATGAGGATTCCCGAATGACACCCCCCGCAGAAACCCCGCCCCGCCGCCGGCCGCATCGCTGGCTGCTGCTGATCCCGTTCATCTGGCAGGTCGGCATGGTTCCCTTCGTCAACGATATTGCCTGGCGGCCATTTTCGCTGCCTTTCCCGATGGTCTGGCAGATGGTGGGCATCGTCATCGCCTCGATCGTCATCGCGATCGTGTTCGCGATCGACAAACGCCATCCCGAATTTCCGGAAACCGGGTACGACGCGGTGGAGGACAGGCATTGATCCTCGCGCTCACACTCTCGATCGTGCTCGGCACCATGGCGGGCGCGCTGCTCTACAGTCGTCGTCAGGCGCGGGCACGCACCCTGGCGGACTGGGCGGTCGGCGGGCGCCGTTTCGGCGTGCTCATCTTCTGGTTCCTCAATGCCGGAGAGATCTACACCACCTTCGCCGTTCTCGGCATTTCGGGTTTCGCCTGGGCACATGGCGCCCCCGCCTATCTCGCCTTCACCTCGGTCTCGCTGTCGGCGACGCTCGGTTATTGGCTGATGCCGCGCATCTGGGATGTCGGACGCCGGCGCGGGCTGGTGACCCAGGCCGATTTCTTCGCCGATCATTACCGTGCGACCTGGCTGGGCGTCGTCGTCGGCATCGCCGGCATCGCGGCGCTGGTCGTCTATGTCCAGATCCAGATCGTCGCATTGAGCCTGATCGTCAGGCTGACATTGGGGCCGGAGGTTTCGCCGCTGTCGGCGGCACTGATCGCCGCCGCGGTGATGCTTGCCTTCGTCTATTTCGCCGGACTGCGTTCCGCCGCTTTCGCGGCCGGCGTGAAGGACGTGCTGATGCTGCTGGTCGTCGCCGGGCTATGCCTGACCGTCGCGAGCAAGGTCGGCGCGTCGTCCATGCTCGACGTCTACCGGCTGACGCAGGACACCCATCCGGGCATCGGCAGCTTTCCGGGGCTTCAGCCCGACGCCGGCATGTCGACGACCTGGCTGATGACCGCGGCGCTCAACGTCGCGCTGGGCAACTGGATCCTGCCACATATGTTCCAGCTTTGCTTCTCTGCCGGAAGCGAGGCGACGATCCGCCGCAACGCGATCTGGCAACCGATCTACTCGCTCTCCTATTTCTTCATCATCCTGATGGGCTTTGCCGCGCTTCTGGCGGGAACCGTGCCCGAGGGTGGCGATACCAATGCGGTGCTGCTCCAGTTCGTGGCGGACCGCTATCCGCCATGGGCGATCGGCATCTTCGCCGGCACTGCCTGCCTGCTCGCGCTGGTGCCGGGTTCGGTGCTGCTGCTGACCGCCGGATCGATCTTCAGCCGCAACGTCGTGCTGCCGCTGAGACCGGCTATGAGCGATCGTGCCGGGCTGCTGGTGTCGCGCGGCGCGATGATCGTGTTCGCCGGGATCGCGATCTGGCTTACCCTGGGCGGCTCCAGGTCGCTCGTCGAGATCGGCCTGTCGGCCTATGCCGCGATCGGCATGCTCGCGCCGGGCGTCTATTTCGCCTTTCTGTGGAAACGCGCGCACGCCGCCGGCATTTTCGCGGGCATCGTCGCGGGATATCTCGCATTGCTGCTGCCCCAGGCACAGGCGCTGTGGAATGAAATCCTGCCGCAATGGGATCACGGCCTGATCGCGATGGCGATCGACGCCGCGGTGGCGGCTGCGGTCTGCCTGGCCTGGCCGCGCCAGACACTGGCGCGTGAGCCGCAAATCGCCTGATGGCCGAGTCGGTTATACCCAGGTCTTCAGTTTCGCTTCCAGGATAGCGAGCAACCGCGCCGGTGCGCCTTCCAGCTGCCGGCCAAGCCGATGGATCAGGCTGACGGTGCTGTGCTCCAGCTCGTCGTCGAGCAATGGGCGCGCGACCAGCGAGCCTTCCTCGAGCTCGGCCAGCACCGAGATGCGCGGCAGGATGGTGAGTGCGCGTCCGGCCTTGGCGATCTCGCGCATCATCTGGATCGACGTCGTCACCAGCCGCGGCTCCAGCCAGACATGCGCGCGCTTCTGCGCGTCGTTGAGCGTGCTGCGGATGCGGAAACCGCGCGGTGGCAGGCAAAGCTCATAGTCCTTCAGGTCGGCGATGGTCAGCGCTTCCTTTGCCGCTGCGGGGTGCTGGGGCGCGCACAGCACCACCAGCGGCTGCGCAACCGCGGTGCGCGTGCGGATCTTGGGTTCGCTGGTCGTGTGCAGGATCATGCCGATATGCGCTTCGTCATCGAGCACCATGCGCACGATCTCCGAACTGGGGCAGCTCGTCACCGTGATGGCGATGCCGGGATTGCGGCGCTGGAATCCGTCGATCGTCCTCGTGAAGGGCGGTCCGAAAAAGCCCTCGCCGATTGCCAGGTCGATGCGGCCGGTCTTCACCTCGCGCAGTTCCTGAAGCTGGTTCATCAGCGCTTCACGGTCGGCGAGCTGGTTCTTGTGATATTCGAACGCCAATTGCCCCGCCTCGGTCAGCCGGATCGACCGGCGGCCGCGCTCGATCAGCGCGATACCCATCTCGTTTTCGAGCTGCGCGATCTGCCGGCTGATCGAGGAAACCGCGACGCCGATCTTATCGCTGGCCAGCCGCATCGATCCCAGGCTGGCGGCTTCGTAGAAATATTGAAGTGCGTTGTCCCACATCCGCGTGACGCTCCATCCTGCCCCAGGATTCCACCATGGCGACAGTGTTGCGTATTTCGCAACCAAATTCGCCTTTCGTTGCCCTTGCTGCCAATGCACCTTGCCGTATCGAAGCGTCCGGGGTCCATTGGACCACGCGTCGCAAGCAAGGGGGAAAGCCGATTTCAACCACCAAAAGATCGCGCGTCGACTGGCGCGGCTATATCCCTGCCATCACCACGCCGTTCGATCAGGCGCATGAACTCGATCTCGCCGCGCTTGGGCGGTTGCTCGAATGGCTGCATGCGGAGGGCATGCACGGGCTGCTGATCGCGGGCACCACTGGCGAATGGCCGAGCATGTCGGCGGCGGAGCGCAAGCGCCTGTTCGACGCGGCGGGCAATCAGCTTTCGGGCAAGCTCCATCTGCTGGCCGGGTGCAGCGCCTTCACCGCCAAGGAAGTGATCGACCTGGCCGAACAGGCCGCATCGAGCGGCTTCGACGGGATCATGGTGACGCCCCCACCCTATTTCTGCCCCTCTCCGTCGGAGATACTGGGGTTCTATTCGGACATCTCCAACGCCTCGCCACTGCCGATCTGCGTCTATAACTGGCCACCGGGCACCGGGATCGACATGTCGCTCGATCTGCTGGAGCAGTTGGCCGATCTCGAGAATGTCGTCGCGATCAAGCAGTCGACGGGCGATCTCCGCCGTTTCGTGAAGACCTTCTTCGCCTTGAACGAGCGCGTCCGCGTCTTCGGCCATTCGATGGACGAGCATGGCCTGGCGTTGCTCCAGGCGCGGGGCGGCGACGGCACGATGGGCGCGGGCGGCGTGCTCGGCCGTATCCATCCCGATTTCTACAACCATCTCTGGGCGGGCGACATCGACGCGGCACGCGAATGCGGCCGCAAGGATCGCGTGATCCTCGATGAATGGTACACCTCCGATCTGGTCGGCCGTTTCGGCTCGGGACCGGCGATCCTCAAGGCCGCGCTCAACGTCCAGGGTCTGCCCGGCGGCCATGTCCGCCCGCCGCTGCAGGACGTCTCGGTCGAGGACATGGATCGAATCAGGGAGACTTTGGTCGCGCTCGGGCGCATCTAGCTTTTATGAGGCGGGTGGACGTGGCGATCGTGGGTGGCGGGCTGGTTGGCTGCGCGACCGCATGGCGCCTCGCCGCGGCCGGCGCCTCAGTCGAACTGGTCGAGGCAACCGACATCAACGCCGGCGCATCGGGCCAGAATGCCGGGTCGCTGCATTTCCAGATCGAGCGCCGCTTCCTCGAGAATGGCGAGGCGCTGGCGGAGCAGGCCGCCGATATCGTCGCGCTCAGCCGGATCGCGGTCGAGGATTGGCGCGGGCTCGAGACCGCGCTGGGCGCCGATCTCCATGTCTCGATACAGGGCGGGCTGATGGTTGCGGAGACGCCCGATCAGGTCGCGCTGCTCGAACGCAAGGCGGTGCGCGAACAGGCCGAGGGATTGAAGGTCCGCACGATCGATGGCGACGCGGCGCGAGCAATTGCCCCTTATCTGTCGCCCTCGGTTCTGGCCGCCAATCACAGCGGCGACGAGGGTCATGCCGATCCGCGCACGGTCACCCCTGCACTGGCCGCCGCGGCCCGCTCGGCCGGCGCGACGATCCGGACACAAAGCGCAGTGCGTTCGATCGATCGCCGGGCAGGTGGCGGTTTTTCCGTCACCGGCGACGGTTTTTCGCTGCATACTGATCAGATCCTGATCGCGGCCGGTGCCTGGACGACGGCGCTGTGTGCGCTCGCCAATCTCCATATGCCGCTTTATCCGGTCGCGCTGCTGATGAACGCCACCGAGCGGACTGCGCCGATGGTGCCGCATCTCGTCCAGCATGTCGGGCGCCGGCTGTCGCTCAAGCAGACCCATGCCGGCAATCTGCTGATCGGCGGCGGATGGCCGTCGCGGCTGGCGCAATCGCCGGGCGGCGGCTTCGACCTGTCGCGCCGTGCGACGATGATCCCGGACTCGCTGTCGGGCAATCTGCGCACCGCGATCGATGTCGTTCCCGGCCTGGCGCGGCTCAACCTGATCCGGAGCTGGACGGGCGTCACCGCCATTTCCGCCGACCAGCTGCCGATCGTCGGGCAAGTGCCGCGCATGCCGGGCCTTTGGGTCGCGGCCGGCGGCTCCGCCTTCACGCTCGGCCCGACCTTCGCGCGGCTGATCGCGGCCGCGATGGCGGGCGAGTCCGCCGATGCCCTCGCCATCGTCTCGCCCGCCCGCTTCGAGCATCTCAACGGGTTCATGGGATGAGCGGTTCGCGCATCTCCGGCGAAACGCGCGGCGCGGCGATCGCGATCGTCGTCGACGGCGCGTCTGTTCCCGCCTTTACCGGGGAAACGCTCGCGGCAGCGATGCTCGCCGCCGACCGGACGGCCTTTCGGCGCGACACGCACGGTGCGCCGCGCGGACTGTTCTGCAACATGGGCAGCTGCTCCGAATGCCTGGTCACGCGCGTCACCGACGGACGGCGCATCCGCGCCTGCCTGACCGAAGCGATCGACGGGCTGGAGATCCGCACCGATGGCTGACATGCTCGATGTCGCGATCGTCGGCGGCGGCCCGGCCGGCCAGGCAGCGGCGCTCGCGCTCGCCGGCCGGGGGCTCGACATCGCCATCCTCGACGAGCAGCCTCGGCCCGGCGGCCAGATCCTGCGCCAGCCGCCCACTGCCTTCACGGTTCGCAACTGGCTGCAGGGGCGCGGCTATGCACCGCTCAAACGGCTGCTCGCACGGTTCGAGGCACTTGAGGACGTCACCTGGTTCGGTGGTCATTCAGTGCTAGACCTATCCGCTACGGCCGCTGGCCATGATCTGCTCGCCACAACCGGAAATGGCGTGCGTCAAATCGCCGCGCGCCATGTGCTGATCGCGACAGGCTGCCAGGATCTCGCCGTCCCCCTCCCCGGCTGGACATTGCCCGGGGTCCAGCCTGCAGGCGGTATTCAGGCCTTCGTCAAAAGCCAGCGTCTTGTACCCGGCGAACGGATCCTGCTGGCCGGCACCCATCCATTGCAACTGATCGTCGCAGAGCAGATCGTTCGGGCCGGCGGCAGTGTCGCCGCGGTGCTGTTCGCGCAGCCGCGCGACGCGATGATCGCCACCGCGATCCGCCATCCGCTCGCAGTGCTCCGCCGGACCACCGATCTTGTCGCAGCCGCTTCCGCCATGGCGACGCTGCGGCGTGCCAAGGTAGCCATCCAGTTCGGTGCCGCACTGCATGCGATCATCGGTGATGACGCGGTGACTGGTGCGGCGACGTCGAACGGCATGATCGCCTGCGACACTGTCGGCCTGTGCTACGGTTTTGTGCCGCAATCGGCATTGCCGCGTATGGCGGGCGCGCAGATGCGTGCCGCGGGCCCTGCCGGCGGTTGGGCATGCACGCACGATCGGTGGATGCGCGCATCGGTGGCCTCACTCTCGGTCGCTGGGGAGACGATAGGCGTGGCCGGCGCGGCAGCGGCGGCGGCGAGCGGTGCGATCGCTGGGATCGGCATCGCGCTCGACCTGGGCCTCATCGCGGAGGGCGAAGCCGGACGCCGCGCCACGCCGTACCGCAAGTCTCTTGCCGGTCACCATGGCTTTGCCGCGATGCTCGACGCTGTCGCCGATCCCACGGACTATCTACCCGCACCCGACGCGGAAACGCTGCTTTGCCGCTGCGAGGATGTGGCGTTCGGCGCGGTGCATGACGCGATCCGACAAGGTGGTTCCGCCAATGCGATCAAGCTCGCCACACGCTGCGGCATGGGCGCGTGCCAGGGCCGTAATTGCGAGCCGATATTGCTGCGGCTGCTCGATGCGGCGGGTCGCCATGACGATCCCGGTTTCACCGCGCGTTTCCCCGCGCGTCCGGTCGCGATCGGCGATCTTGCCGCGCCCGATTGATCCATTGCGTTGCGGGCAACGATATTTGCGGGATCGTTGCGTTGCACGCGCAATCCATGCCCGACACATTGCACGGGTCATCCATCGGAGTTTGCCATGAGCGGAGCCCCCGAAAAGCCCAATTTCCTGTCGGTCGATCATATCTCATGGACCGTGCCCGACCTGGAGGCCGCGATCGCCTTCTATCGTGACGTGATCGGTGCAGAGGAACTGTTCCGCATGGGGCCGCTCGATGCCGCGGACATCCCCGTCGACGAACAGGGGCGCGACTGGATGGAGACGCATGTCGGCGTCAAAGGGGCCAGGCTGACGCTGGCGATGCTCAAGCTCACCGACAATCTCAACTTCCAGCTGGTCCAGTACGACAAGCCCGACGATCGCGGACAGACGCTGCCGCGCAACTGCGATCGCGGCGGCCATCATCTGGGGCTGAAGGTCGACGATGTCGACAAGGCGATCGCCTATCTGGCCGCCCATGGCTGCACGCCGCTCGAGACGATCCATATCGACGCCGGGCCGTTGGCGGGCAAGAAGAACGTCTATGTGCTCGACCCGTTCGGCCATCAGCTCGAAATCGTCGACTGACCATTTTTCCGGAGACCAAAACGCCATGACGAACAGCAAGATCAATCCCGCCGGCCTGTACGACGCGGTCGGTTACGGTTTCTCCCACGCGGCGCTCCAGGAAAGCGGCCGGACGCTGCATCTGGCGGGCCAGGTCGCATGGGACAAGGACTGCAATGTCGTCGGCGGCGATGACCTTGCCGCGCAGACGCGCCAGGCGCTCGCCAATTTGAAGACCGTGCTGGCCGAGGCCGGCGCGACCCCGGCGAATATCGTTCGGCTCAGGACCTATGTGGTGAACCACAGCCCCGACAAACTGGGGGTGGTGCTGCCCGAGATCGGCGCATTCTATGGCGATGCGACGCCAGCGCCCAACACCTTCCTCGGCGTCGCGGCACTCGCGCTGCCCGATTTCCTGATCGAGATCGAGGCAACCGCAGCGCTGGATTAAAAGGTCGCTCCCGATCGGGCGGATCGATGCGTCCGATTGTTACGAAGAGCTTGGTGTTTTGCGCGGAGTTCGTCAGGAAGCCTCGAACGCCCTGACGAACCATATCCGCCGCCTTTCGGCCCACCAAGAAGGACGACTATTGGAAACCATCACGATTGTCCTGCTGCTGCTGCTCGCCGTCATCCTGAGCGGCATATTCTCGCGCATGGTGCCTCTGCCTCTGCCGCGCCCCTTGTTCCAGATCGCGCTGGGCGCTCTGATCGGATTGGCCGCAGACTGGCGCGTGACGCTGGATCCGGAAATCTTCTTCCTTCTTTTCCTGCCGCCTTTGCTGTTTCTCGACGGCTGGCGCATCCCGCGCGAGGAACTGTTCAAGGATGGCAAGACCATCGTCGAACTGGCGCTCGGCCTGGTCGTGTTCACCGTCATCGGCATGGGATTCCTCATTCACTGGATGATCCCCGCCATGCCGCTGGCCGTGGCGTTCGCGCTGGCCGCGGTGGTGTCGCCGACCGATCCGATCGCGGTGTCGGCGATCGCCCAGCGCGTGCCGATCCCCAAGCGCATGATGCACATCCTGGAGGGCGAATCGCTGCTCAACGATGCGTCCGGCCTCGTCTGCCTGCGTTTCGCCATCGCGGCAGCGCTGACCGGCGCCTTTTCGGTTCAGGACGCCGCACTCAATTTCGCCTGGGTGGCCTTGGGCGGCATTGCAGTGGGCGCCGGTGTCACCTGGGCCGTGAGCCGGGCGAAGCAGTGGATATCGCGCCGCTATGGCGAGGAAGGCGGATCGCAGATCCTGATCAGCCTGCTCATTCCCTTCGGCGCCTATCTCATCGCCGAACACCTCCATTGTTCGGGCATCCTGGCGGCCGTCGCAGCAGGCCTCACAATGGGCTTCGTCGAGGCCCGCGGCGAGCTTGAGGCGGCGACACGGATCAGGCGCAACACCGTCTGGGACGTCATCCAGTTCACCGCGAACGGGATCATCTTCGTGCTGCTCGGCGAGCAATTGCCCGCGATCCTCGCCAGCTCGGCGGAGACGGTGCGCATGACCGGTCATCATGAACCATGGTGGCTGGCGATCTATGTCGTCACGATCAATCTGGGGCTTGCCGGCCTGCGTTTCCTCTGGGTCTGGCTGTCGTTCCGGATGACGCTGTTTCGGTCCGGTCAATGGCGCACCAAACCAAACTGGCGGATCGTCGCCGCCATGTCGTTCGCGGGCGTGCGCGGCGCGATCACATTGGCGGGCGTTCTCACCTTGCCGCTGGCGATGGACGACGGATCGGCCTTCCCGGCACGGGATCTTGCGATCTTCCTTGCCATGGGGGTCATCATCACCTCGCTGATCGTTGCCAGCATTGGATTGCCCTGGCTTCTCAACGGCCTCGAAATGCCGGCCGAGCATGACCTGCAGGCCATTGAGGACGCCGCCCGGATCAGGGCGGCGGAAGCCGCCATCGCCGAGATCGAGAAGGTTCAGCACAGCCTGGCCGAGGGGCGGAATGACGCCGACCTTTACGTCTCGGCGGCCGCCCGGCTCATGGACGCCTATCGCCAACGGATCGAAAGCCGCGCGGGCAATGCCGAGAGCAACGCCCTGGAGCGGCGATCCGAAGAGATCGAGCGAAACCTGCGCCTCGCCGCGCTGAAGGCCGAGCGCACCCAGATTTTCCGGATGGTTCGCAAGCGGGAGTTGGGCAGCGAACTTGCCCGCAAGCTGATCCGCGAACTCGACCTGCTCGAAGCGCGCTACGCCATGGCGACCTGAGCCCCTTATCGCGCCTTTGCCACGCTCCGGTTCGCACGGATGAAATCGACGATCGTATCGACCAGGCCCGGTGCCAGCGGAAGATCGGGGTTGGTGTAGGTGGCGTGGTTCGCCGCCGGATCGGCGGGCGCGACTTTCAGTACATGGTTCATGCCGTCGATCAACGCGACCTTGATACCGGGCCGGGCCTGCCCGAGCCGCTCGGCATCGGCGACCGCGGTCTGGAGGTCGGTGGTGCCCTGAACGACCAGGATCGGGCCGGGATAGGCGGTCGCCAATGCGGGCGGGTCGGCGGCGAGCATGGAGATCAGGAAGGGCTGGACGCTGGGACGAAAGATCGGCAGCAACCCGGGGTTCATGCCGTCCGCCGACACGGTTCGCCCCGCTTCCAGTTCGGCAAGGATACGCGTCGCTTCGTCGAGCATCGGCGCAAACGCTGGAAGCGATCGGAACTGCGCGCGCAAGATCTCCCCCAGCGGCCGGCCAACCGGAGAAACCAGGATCAGGCCGCAAATCCCCTCGCTCTCCTGTGCGGCGATCAGCGCGTGGAGCGTGCCTTCGCTATGACCCAGCAGCCAGACGCAGCGCGCGCCGGTGCGTTCGCGCAATGCCTTGGCCCAGGTGCGGGCATCGGCTGCATAGGTCTGTACGCGCAACGCGTTTTCCGATGTCATCGCCGCGGCGCTGGCGGCAATGCCGCGCTTGTCGACACGCAATGCGGGAATTCCGGCGCTTGAAAGCGCTTCGGCCAGCAATCGATAGGGCGCGGCGCTCACGCCGAGCGGGCTGTTGCCGTCGCGATCGGTTGGCCCCGAACCCGCCAGGATCAGCACCGCCACGCCGCCGGTCCCGGGCTTGGTTGGCGACAATAATGTGCCGTGAAGCTGCCCGGTTCCCTCGCCGACCGTCATGTCGGCCGGTGGTGCAACCGTGGCGGCGGCGGCGAGCATCGCCAAAGACGAGATCATCGACATCATATTTCCCTCCCGAAATCCGGCACAGCGGATTTGCCTGCAAGAATCATGATATCATAATTATATCACCATACGGTCCGCAAGCGGAATCGGAAGCGTGATCAGAAAGGCGGTTGTTCCGGAACGGCGGCGCCGTCGGTCCGAGGGTCGGAGGCACCGTAATGCACGGCCTTGCCGTCGCGTGTCTCAACGGCATTGCCGCGTCCCATGCCTTCGAAATAGCGCGGCCAGACCTTGATCTGGTGCCCCTGCCCATTCAGCGCCGCGACGGTCTCCGCCGGAATACCGTCCTCCATCCACAAACCGCAGCCTTCGAAATCGAGCTTTGTGAAGCGCGCGGCGTCGAGCGCACCCTGGATGTTCATGCCGAAATCGACGATGTTCGAGACGAACTGCGCATGCGCCTGGGCCTGGTTGAAGCCGCCCATGATGCCGAAGGCGATGTGGCGGTCGCCCTTTTCCATATAAGCCGGAATGATGGTGTGGAGCGGCCGCATCCGCGGGCGCAGCGAATTGGGGCGGCCGGGCTCGAGCGCGAAGCTCTTCCCGCGATTGTGGAGCGCGAAGCCGGTGCCGTCGGCGACGAGCCCGCCGCCAAAAGCGCTGGCGACGCTCTGGATCAGCGAGACCTGATTGCCCTCCTTGTCGACCACGGTGAGATAGGTCGTGTCGCTCGACTGTTTCGCCAGCGCCGCCTTGATGTCGGAGGGAAGCACATTGCACTGGGCGCGCTCGCCGATCGTCGCCGCGCGCTGTTTCGCCAATGTCTTGGAAAGCAAGGCCTCGACCGGGATCGTGCTGGCGCGCGGATCGCCGATGAATTGCTGGAGATCGGCATAGGCGAGTTTCTTCGCCTCGATCATCGCATGCAGCGCACGCTGGCTGTTATGCCCCCAGGAAGCGAGCGGAAAGGTCTCCATGATATTGAGCATCGACAGCGCCGCGATGCCCTGACCGTTGGGCGGCAGCTCGTAGATCTTCCAGCCGCGATAATCGGTGCTGATCGGCGTGACCCATTCGGGCTCGAAACTGGTCAGATCCTCGGCGGTCATGAAGCCGCCCAGCTTGCGCTGCAGCGCCAGCAACGCATCCGCGGTCGCACCGCGATAGAAACCGTCGCGGCCATTCCGGGCGATCCGGCGTAGCGATTCCGCCATGTCGGGATTGCGGACCAGATCGCCTACGGCCGGTGCCTGCCCGCCAGGCAGGAAGGCTTTGGCGAAAGCGGGATCGCCGGCAAAGGGCATGCCGGTGTTCTTCCAGTTCAGCGCGTCGTTCTCGGCAACGCCGAAGCCGTTTTCGGCCAGTGCGATGGCGGGCGCGAGGCTCTGGGCCAGCGGCAGCTTGCCCCAGCGTTTGGCCAGCATGTCCCAACCCGCGACCGTACCCGGCACAGTCACCTGATCGATGACCCGAAGCTTGTCGATCTTCCGCTTCTTTAGCGCGTCCAGGCTCATCGCCGCGGGCGTCCAGCCGCTGGCGTTCAGGCCGTAGACCTGCCTGGTCTTGGCGTCATAGACGATCGCGAACAGATCGCCGCCGATGCCGTTCATCATCGGCTCGATCACGCCCAGCGCCGCATTGGCGGCGATCGCGGCATCGACCGCGCTGCCACCCTTTGCGAGGATCGCGGCACCGGCCTGTGACGCCGCCACCTGACTGGTCGCGACGATGCCATATTGGGAGACGACCATCGATCGCGACTGGGTGCGTGCAGGCTGGCTGGGTGCTGGCCGTCCATCCGGCGGAAGCTGCGCCACAGCCGGCATCGTCGCAACAAGCGACACGATCGCCAACCCGCCTGCAAGCCACCGTTCCGCCATTTTACGGCCGCCGCCCATCACGCATCCTCCCGTTGAACCGGGGGCAATGCTAGGGCCGGCAACATCCTCGTCAAGATCGAATTTTCCATTTGGAAAATCCGCTGCGACGAGTCCTATTTGACGAGCAGGATGCGGCTGTTCGCGGGATACACCCATTCGAGGCCACGTTCGGTGACGACGCCGTCATCCTCCAGCGGGATCTTGATCTTGCGGCTGCCCCATTCGGGCACGACGGTGTAGACGAACAGCTCGACGGACAGGAAATTGCTCGGGCGGAGCTGATAGGTCATCCGCAACGGATTGAAGTCCGCCATCGATGGTCCCGATCCATGGCCGAAATCGCCGACCGAATGGCTGCCGATCACGACATCGGTCGCCTTGGGATCGTTGCCGGGATTGTCATAGCCCGGCGCGAGCACGAAACCGGGCGTTTCCGCGACCCGCTTGTTGACCGTCGCCAGCGCCTCTCCCGCGGTCACCCCGGGCCGGATGACATCCAGGATCATCCGACGGACCTGCAATGCGCGGTCGAAGGCGCGCTGGACGCCGGCGGGCGGCGCATTCTCGCCAGGCTTCAGCACATAGGCCATGCGCTTCATGTCGGTGTAGCTGAGCAGGTAATTGACGCCCCAGTCCATGGTGATCAGGTCGCCTGGCTGGATGACATGATCGCCGGACACCGGGCCGCGTTCGCCGGGACCGAGGATATAGACGCTGGGCAGACCGAACGAATTGCCCAGCCCTTCCTTGTGGAGCTGTTCCATCATCCACCAGGCGACGTCGCCGGTGGTGGTATGGCCGGGCTTGATGACTTCGTTGGACAGTGCGCGTTCGGCGATGGTGCGCGAATATTCGCCGGCTTTCGCAAAAGCCGCGATCTCCGTCCCGGTATGGCGAGATCGGAATTCGGAGACCAGTTTCTCGGCCGACACCAATCGCGCCGAGAGATCCGGGCCCAGCGCCCCGCGCAGCTTCTCATGAAGCGAATGGCTCAGTCCGTCGGCGGTACCGATCTCGGTCGCGACGTTGATGCCGATGCGCTTCGGCGCCCGCGCCTCGACAAAGGCGCGCAGCGTATCGGGCGACGCCTTGATGTCATAAAGCGGGCATTGGTCGAATGCGGCACCGCCGATGCCGAAACTGGCGCGCTCGATCCGGCCGCCGCCGCGATCGGTGAAGACATAATAGCCGATATCGCCGACATAACCGCCGCCGAGCATCTCGGCATTGGGGTCGGGATGCCCCTCCCGCATCGCGACGATCCACATGTCGATGCCGTTGCCACGCATCGCCTCGGGCAGGATCAGGTCGAACTTGTCCTTGCGGATCTGGCAGAGCTGGTCCCAGCGGCGCTTCGCTTCCTGTGCGGGAGCAGCCTGGGCCAAGGCGGCAAGCGCCAGCACGAACAACAGCGGCTTGCCGACGCGACGTGCCATCACAAACTCCCCCTATGGATTCTCGCATAGAGGGGTAGCGCTGCCCAGGGGCGGATGGCAAGAAATTAGGTTAATAATCACACGATTCTATTCGACATTCCGCCAGCGCCAACCGCCCTACTCGATCAAGCCGCCACCCAACGCGACGTAGAGCGCGACGAGATTGTCGGCCTGGGCGCGACGGATCTGGATCAGAGCCTGTTCGGCGACGAACAGGTTGCGCTCGGCATCGAGCACTTCGAGATAACCGGCAACGCCTTCGCGATAGCGTGTACGCGCCAGATCGGCGATGCGGCGGGTGGCGAGCGTACCGCGTTCCTGCGCAGCGACCTGTTCCGCCAGATAATGACGCCCGGCCAGCGCATCGGCCACTTCGCGGAAAGCGCCCTGGACGGTGCGCTCATAGGTCGCGACCGCGATATTCTCGCGCGCCTCGGCGACGGTCAGATTACCCTTGTTGCGGCCGAAATCGAAGATCGGCAGGCTGATCGCCGGGCCGAAGCTCCAGCGCAGATTGTCGCCGCCCAGGAGATTGCCGAGATCGGCCGATGCGAAGCCCAGCGCGCCGGTCAGCGATATCGACGGGAAGAAGGCGGCCCGCGCAGCGCCGATATTGGCGCGTGCGGCGCGAAGCCGCTCCTCCGCCCCCATGATGTCGGGACGCGCGACGAGCAGATCGGACGGCAGGCCGGCGGCAAGCGCCGGCGACTGGGTCTGCTGCGCCAGAGGCAACGCGTCGGGCAAAGCCTCGGTCACCGGACCGCCGGTCAGCACCGCCAGGAAATTGGCGCTCTGCGCCCGCGTCAGTCGCAGGGCGGCAAGCTCGGTTTCGGCCTGGGTTAGCAGCGTTTCGGACTGCCGATAATCGAGCGCGGAGGTCACGCCCGCGTCGAGCCGGCGCTTTGCGATGCGAAGCCCGTCCTGGCGGCTTTTCACCGTCGCTTCGGCAAGCGCGGTTCGCTCGCTTGCCTCGCGCAGCGCCAGATAGGTGCTGGCGACGTCGCGGACCAACGTCAGGCGAAATGCGCGTTTCGCCTCGACCGTCGAGAGATATTGGCGTCGGGCCGCTTCGGACAGGTTGCGTACCCGTCCCCAGAAATCGAGTTCGAAACTGGTGACGCCAACGCCGACAGAATAGCTGTTGGCAGTGACGGCGTTGGGAAGGCCGGTGACGCCCGCCGGCGTGCGGCTGCGTGTCGCATCGGCGCTGCCGGCAAGCGTGGGCAGCTGATCCGCGCGCTGGATGCGATAAAGCCCCCGTGCCTCCTCGATCTGCGCGACCGCGACGGCCAGGTCGCGGTTGCGCTTCAACGCCTGGGCGACCAGCACTTCCAACTGCGGATCGGCGAAGAAATCGCGCCATCCGATTTCGGTCGCGCGCCGGCCGGGAACGGAATCGCCCGAGAATTCGGCAGGATAGTCTCCGGCCGTGGGCAATGCAGGCCGCTCATGCGGCGGCGCGAGATTGCATCCGGCCAGGATCAGCGCGGCGCCGACGGGAACGAACTTACGCATGACCCGGCTCCGGTTCGTGATGGCCCTTTTCACCCGGCGCGGGCGGACGCCGCTTCGAAATCCAGCGGCGGACCGCCAGGTAGAAGAGCGGGATGAAGAAGATGCCGAAGATCGTCGCCGCGATCATCCCGCCCATCACGCCCGTGCCAACGGCGCGGCGGCTGGCGGCACCGGCTCCGCTGGCGATCACCAGCGGCACCATGCCGAGGATGAAGGCGAGCGAAGTCATGATGATCGGGCGCAGCCGCAGCTTCACCGCTTCCATCACCGCATCGAGCGTCGATTTGCCTTCGGCTTCCTGCTCGATCGCGAACTCGACGATCAGGATCGCGTTCTTTGCGGCGAGGCCGATGATCGTGATCAGGCCGACATTGAAATAGATATCGGCATTGAGCCCGCGCAGCATCGAGAACAGCACCGCCCCCAGCACGCCCAGCGGCACCACCAGCAGCACCGAGATCGGCACCGACCAGCTTTCGTAAAGCGCGGCAAGCAGCAGGAAGACGACGACCAGCGACAGGCCGAGCAGCAGCCCGATCTGACCCGCCGATTGCTGTTCCTCGTACGAGATGCCCGTCCATTCGAAGGTGAACCCGTCGGGAAGCTGGCTTGCCAGCCGCGCCATTTCCGCCATCGCCTCACCGGTTGAGCGGCCGGGTGCCGGCGTGCCGGAGATCGTCATGGCCGGATAGCCGTTATAGCGCTGCAGCTGCGGCGGCCCCGCCGTCCAGTCGACGCTGGTGAAGGCACCGAACGGCACCATCTCGCCCTGCGCGTTACGGACCTTGAGGTCGAGCACGTCCTGCGGCGTCATCCGATATGGCGCGTCGGCCTGGAGCAGCACGCGCAGCACTCGGCCGTCACGCGTGAAGTCGTTGGCATAGGCGCTGCCGAATGCGAGCGCGAGCGTGGCGTTGACGTCGCCGACCGACAGGCCCAGCGCGCGCGCCTTGATCCGGTCGATATCGACGCGAAGCTGTGGCGCATCCTCCTGCCCTTCCGGCCGGACGCCGGTGAGAACCTGGCTCTGTGACGCCATGCCCAGCATCTGGTTGCGCGCCTGGAGCAAGGCTGCCGGCCCGTTGCCGCCACGATCCTCGAGCTTGAAGGTGAAACCGCTTGCCGTGCCCAGTTCGGGAATGGACGGCGGATTCAGCGTGAAGACCATCGCTTCCTTGATCTGCATCAGCGCGCCCAGAGCCTTGCCCGCCAGCGTGTCGGCGCTGTTGTCCTTGCCCTTGCGCTCGTCCCAGGGATGGAGCGAGATGAAGCCCATCGCGTTGTTCTGGCCCTGGCCGAAGAAGCTGAAGCCGCGCACGAACACCATGTTCTTCACCTGCGGCTGACTTTCGAAGAATTTCTTCGCTTCGCCGATCGCCACGTCGGTGCGTTCGCGCGTCGCGCCGGGCGGCGCCTGGATCACGGTGATGACATAGCCCTGATCCTCCTGCGGCAGGAAACCGCCCGGCAGGCGCTGGAACAGGATGAAGGTGATGCCGACGAGCGCCACGAACACGACCAGCCAGCGCAGCGGCGCCGACAGGATCTTGCCAACACGCCCCTGGTAGCGATCGGTGATCCGCGCAAACCAGTCGTTGAAGCGACCGAAGAAACGATTGGTCGCCGCCTGGAACCGGTTCGAAGGCTCCGCATGGTCCGGATCGTGCGGTTTCAGCAGCGCCGCGCACAAGGCAGGCGTCAGTGTCAGCGCGAGCAGGGCGGAGAATGCGATCGAGATGGCGAGCGTGACCGAGAACTGCCGATAGATTCCCCCCGTCGATCCCGGGAAGAATGCCATCGGGATGAACACCGCGATCAACACCAGCGTAATGCCGATGATGGCCGAGGTGATCTGCCCCATCGCCTTCACCGTCGCTTCATAGGGTGACAGCCCTTCGTCGCGCATGATGCGTTCGACATTCTCGATTACGACGATCGCGTCATCGACGAGGATGCCGATCGCCAGCACCATGCCGAACAGCGTCAGCACGTTGATCGAGAAGCCGAACAGCCAGAGCCCCAGGCACGCGCCGGCCAGCGCAATGGGCACGACCACCGTCGGGATGATGGTGGCGCGGAAATTCTGGAGGAACAGGAACATGACCAGGAAGACGAGCGCCATCGCCTCGACCAGGGTCTTGACGACTTCCTCCACCGAAATGGTGATGAACGGCGTGGTGTCGTACGGAATCGACCAGGTGATGTCGGGCGGAAAGCCCTTTTCCAGCTCGGCCATGCGCGCTTTCACGCCTTCCGCCGCCTGCAGCGCATTGGAGCCGGAGGTGAGCTGGACAGCCAGGCCCGCCATCGGCTTGCCGTTGAGCTCGGTGCCGAACAGATAGGATTGCGCACCCAGTTCGACACGCCCGACATCGCCGAGCGTGACGGCCGAACCATCCGGATTGGCGCGCAGGATGATCGCGGCGAACTGCTCGGGCGTGGTGAAGCGGCTCTGCGTCTTGATCGTCGCGTTGATTTCGGTGCCACGCGCGATCGGCTGGTCGCCAAGCTGGCCGCCGGGCGACTGGCTGTTCTGTTCCTGAACCGCGCCGAGCGCCTCGGCGGCAGAGAGATTATAGGTCGCGAGCTTGGCCGGATCGAGCCAGATGCGCATCGCATATTCGGACGAAAAGGCCTGGATATTGCCGACGCCCTCGACGCGGCGCAGTTCGTCGACGATCCGCGTGCTCGCGAAATTGCCGAGCTCAAGCGTCGGCGTGCCGCCGCTCTTCGACGTGATCGCGACGATCAGCAGGAAGCCGGGATTGGCCTCGTTGACCTGGATACCCTGGCGACGGACCTCCTCGGGCAAGCGCTGCTCGACCCTGCGCAGACGATTCTGCACGTTCATCTGCGCGATATCGACGTCGGTACCGGCGTCGAAGGTGACGGTGATCGTCGCGGTGCCGTTCGAATTGGACGTCGACGCCATGTAGAGGAAACCCTCGACGCCGTTCAATTCCTGCTCGATCACCTGGGTGACGTTCTGCTCGAGCGTTGCCGCGTCGGCACCGGGATAAGTGACGGTGATCGCCAGCGACGGCGGCGCGACGGTGGGATATTGCTCGATCGGCAGGCCGCGCAGCGCGATGATGCCCGCCAGCAGGATGCCGAGCGCGATCACCCAGGCAAAGACCGGGCGATCGATGAAGAAGCGGGGCGCCATCATCGGACCGGACTCAACGCTTGGCCGGTGCGGCGATGGTCACCGGCTGGCCGGGCATGACCTTTTGCAGGCCTTCGACGATCACGCGATCGCCGGCCTTGAGCCCGTCGGTGATCACCCATTGGCTGCCCTGAAGCCCACCGAGCTTCACCGGCCGGGCAACCGCGACATTCTTGGGGCCCACCACCATGACGCTCGCGCCATCGGCCGAGACCCGCACGGCGCGCTGCGGCACCAATATGCCGTTGGGCCTGACGCCGGCCTCCAGTCGCGCGCGGACGAACTGGCCGGGCAACAGGAGCTGGCCTGGATTGGCGAATTCGGCGCGCAGCGCGGCGGTGCCGGTCTGCTCGTTGATCGACAGGTCGAGGAAATCGAGATGGCCGGTGATCGGAGAGACGCTGCCGTCCTCGAGCACGAGCTTCACTTCAACCCGGCCCAGCGCCGGCACGGTGAGCTTGCCTGACGACATGTCGCGCCGCACGGCGAGCAGATCGGAGCTCGACTGCGAGAAATTGACGTAGATCCGGTCGATCTGTTCGATCGTGGTGAGCAATGTTCCCGCCGCAGCGCTGACCAGCGCGCCCTCGGTCACCTGGGCACGCCCCACCCGGCCCGAGATCGGCGCGGTGACGGTGGTGTAGCCCAGGCTGAGCCTGGCCGAATCGAGCTGCGCGCGCGCCTGGGCGACATCGGCCTGGGCGGTGCGCAGCCGCGCGACGGCGGCGTCATATTCCTGCTTGCTGATCGCCTGATCCGCGATCAGCCCCTGATAGCGCTGAACATCCTGCTGGGCGTTGGCGGCGGTCGCCTGCGCGCGGGCAAGCTGCGCCTGCACGGCGTTGAGGCCGGCGCGCAATTCGCGCGGATCGACCTGGAACAGCGGCTTGCCGGCGCCGACGTCGCTGCCCTCCTCATAGAGTCGCGCCTGGACGATGCCGTCGACGCGGGCACGGACCTCGGATGTGCGATATGCCTGCACACGACCGGGGAGTTCGATGACGTTCGACACCGACTGGGGCTGGATCGTGACGATGGACACCTGCGGCGGCGGTGGCGTGGGCGGCGCTTCCTGTCCGCACGACGCGAGCGCTGCCGCGGCGAGGGCAGCCGCCGCGATCCGGAGTGGGAAAACACGCTTCATCAAACTTCCCCTGTCGGCACGTCACGCAATGTTGCGTTGCAACAAGATTGGACGGGCGCTTTAGTGTAATGTACATTACAGTCAATGACCAATCCGATCAAAGCCATATTTTCGTGACCGTCGTCGCGCCCCTCCCCGCCTCTTCCGCCGATAATCGGCGTGAGGAACGCCGGCTCGCGATCGTCGAGGCTGCCGAGTCGCTGTTCCTCGAGCGCGGCTATGAGCGGACCAGCCTGGCCGCGATCATCGAGCGCTCCGGCGGATCGCTGGCCACGGTCTACGAATTGTTCGGCAACAAGCAGGGGCTGCTTCATGCGGTCGTCGAACGCCAGAGCGGCCCGGATCTCTGCCGGATGGAAGAGGGTACCGATGGCGGCGAATCCACTGCCGTGCTGCTGATGCGTTATGCGCACCAGCTTTACGAACATATGATGATGCCGCACGTGATCGCGCTGATGCGCGTCATCATCGTCGAATCGATGCGCGATCCCGATTTCTCGCGCGCATTCCATCGCGATTTCCATGTGCCGGTGGTCCAGGAGATGGCGGAGATCTTCGCGCGCTGGACCCGTGAGGGCCGCGCCGACATCGATCGCCCCGAAGCGGCGGCGGAGCTTTTCTGGGCCACGATCATCAGCGACGCCCAACTTCGCGCGATGACCGCGATCGCGCCGCCGCCGCTGATCGAGGCCGGGTTGGATTGGCGCCTGGCGCCCTTCCTCGGCCATTTCAGATTCCGCTAGAGCGATTTCCAAAAAAGGCAGGGACCGGTTTTTCGGCCGGGAAGCGCTCAAGATATGGCGCCGAGAGCCTTTCCCCTTCACAACTCGAATCGGACATTTCCGGGCGATTGGACAAGATTCGTCAATCACGCCGATTGAGCCCGGTTCGATCCGGGTCTAGCGAGACCGGATGACCGATCTTTCCAGCCTGATCCAGCCCGACAAGGGCCAGTCCGCCCGCTTCATCCATCTCGTCGATCCCAAGGGCTATGACGAATGGGTGAAGGCCCAGCCGCCACGGCATCGCGCCGCGATCGAAGCGCAGAGGCTGAAACCGACCGGCTTTGCCAGCGCGATCCTGCCGGGAGACAAGGTGGAGGATTGGTCGGTCGTCAGTGTCGTCGCCGATGTTGCAGCGCTTTCCCCCTGGTGCCTTGCCAGGCTGGCGGAAACGCTTCCCGAAGGAAAATATCGGCTGGCGCACGGTGAACCGGGCCCCGCCATGCTGGGTTGGCTGACCGCGCAATATCGGTTCGAACGCTATCGCAAGGACGACAAGGCCACCGGGCCGCGCATTCTGCTGACCGGCGATGTCGCACGGATCGAGGAGACCGTACGCATTGCCGCCGCAACCGCGCTGGTCCGCGACATGGTCAACAGCGCGGCGGCCGATTTGGGGCCTGCCGAATTGCAACATGCGACCGAAGCACTTGCGAAAACGCATGGCGCGACGATCGGCGTCACCAAGGGGCATGACCTCGAGACCGGCTATCCGATGGTCCATGCGGTCGGCAAGGCCGCGGACAAGACGCACGCGCCGCGCCTGATCGAGCTCGAATGGGGCAATCCCGCGCATCCGCGTGTCGCGATCATCGGCAAGGGCGTGTGCTTCGACAGCGGTGGGCTCGACATCAAACCGAGCGCCGGCATGCGACTGATGAAGAAGGATATGGGCGGCGCCGCGCACGCACTCGCGCTCGCACGGCTGGTGATGGAACATCGCCTGCCCGTCCGGCTTCATCTGCTCATTCCCGCGGTTGAGAATGCCATCTCCGGCAATGCCTTCCGTCCCGGCGATGTGCTTCGCAGCCGCAAGGGATTGTCGGTGGAGGTCGCCAATACCGATGCGGAGGGCCGGCTGATCCTCGGCGACGCGCTGACCAGGGCGGCGGAAAACGATCCCGCGCTGATCGTCGATTTCGCGACCCTGACCGGTGCCGCACGTGTCGCGCTGGGCCCCGATCTTCCAGCATTGTTCGCCAATGACGATGCATTGGCCGATGCCCTGCTCGCCGCCGGCACCGCCGAGGACGACCCGCTCTGGCGCCTGCCGCTCTGGCCGGGCTATGCCGAAATGCTCAAATCCGACATCGCGGATCTCAACAATGCGCCCGATGGCGGCTTTGCCGGTTCCGTGACGGCCGCGATGTTCCTCGAACGCTTCGTGCCCAAGGATACACCTTGGGCGCATTTCGATACGTTCGCCTGGCGCCCCGCCACCAAGCCCGGCCGACCAAAGGGCGGAGACGCTCTGGGGCTGCGCGCCGCCTGGGCCATGATGAAAGCGCGTTACGGATAAGCATTTCTCCCCCGAAACGAGACTGCTGCGCGATAAAAGCAACCCGATCGGGAAACCGCAGCGCCAGTAGCGCGTTATGCCATGACGTAGCCGTTCCGATCGGCGCGACAGGCAGAGCGAGGTGATGGCTCGGTGGTTTACGAGGCGATTCTGACAAGCTGGATGAGGACGCTGACGGATTATGTCCGCTCCGGCGAACCCGATCTGACCAATCGACAGATGGCGCTCTTGCTCGTCGTCTACCTGAAACCGGGACCGCATACGGTGCGCGGGCTTGCCCGTATCCTGAATGTTTCGAAGCCGGTCGTGACGCGCGCCTTGAATAAACTGGGCACGCTCGGCTATCTGCGCCGCCAGCGCGATGATGCGGACCGCCGCAACATCTTCGTCGCGCAGACGCGTGAAGGGACAGAATTTCTTGAAGGCTTCGGTGAACTCATCGACAACACGAACGGAGCGCGCTCACGCGAAACCATGTGACCGGTTCGGCCTGACCGGCCCTTCGGTGATCCTCGATCGCCGGATCAACGCCGTGCGCGGCGACGTCGCCGACATCGCGCTCGCCGGCACGCTCTTTGCCCCCCACTATGCCTGTCCAATGAGCCGGAACTGCGCCGTGCCGTCAACGCCGGTGCGCGAGCGGCCGAGCGACGATGCAGCGCGGGTGTCGGAACTGCTCTATGGAGAGGCGTTCGAAGTGCTCGACCTCAATGGCGGCTGGGCCTGGGGCTATTGCCGCGCCGACCATTATGTCGGCTATGTGCGCCAGGATGCGCTGACCACTGCGCATGACGGGACCTGGCGGATCGCGGCTCCCGAAACCCGCGCCGATCGGGGTGACGTCCTGTTCATGGGCTCGATGATCGAGGGCACCGTACAAGGCGATGTGATCGAGACCCCGCTTGGCGCGATCGCGCTCGGCGACGTGGCGGCCCCCGACGCGACCTTCGATCCCGTGGCGGTGGCCGAACGCTTCCTGGGCGCTCCCTATCTGCTGGGCGGCCGCACCCTGCGCGGCATCGACTGTTCGGGGCTCGTGCAGCTTGCATATGCCATGGCGGGCGTTGCGCTGCCGCGTGACAGCGATCTCCAGGCCGCTATGGGGACTCCGCTTGCAGTCGGGGAGAACGCTCAGCGCGGCGACCTGGCTTTTTTCCCCGGCCATGTCGGGATGATGATCGATGGAGATCGCATGATCCACGCCACCGCACATAGCGGCAACGTCACTATCGAGCCGTTGGCCGATGTCGAGGCGCGCACGAGCGCGGCGACGGTGCGGCGGCCATGACGCGCGTTTTCATCGATGGCGCCGCGGGCACGACCGGGCTGGAGATCCGCGAAAGGCTGGCAGGACGGAGCGACCTGTCCGTCACCGTGCTTTCCGATGCGGATCGCAAGGATGCCGCGGCACGGCGCGGCGCGCTCAATGATGCGGACGCCGTGATCCTCTGCCTGCCGGACGATGCTGCACGCGAAGCGGTTTCGCTGATCGAAAATCCCGCGGTCAAGGTGATCGATGCCTCGACCGCACACCGCACGGCTCCGGGCTGGGCCTATGGCTTTGCCGAGATCGAGCCCGAGCGCCGCGCCGAACTGTCCGGGGCAACGCGCATCTCCAATCCGGGCTGCTACCCTACCGGTTTTCTGGCGCTTGTCCGCCCGCTTGTCCGCGTCGGGCTGATCCCGGCGGACTGGCCGTTCACGGTCAACGCCACTTCCGGCTATTCGGGTGGCGGCAAGTCGATGATCGCGGCCTTTGAGGATGCAGCGGCGCCGGACGCGACCGATACCGCGTTTCGCATCTATGCGCTCGGGCTGGGGCACAAGCACGTCGCCGAAATGCAGGTACAGGGCGGCCTCGCCCACCCGCCGCTGTTCATGCCCGCCGTCGCGCGCGCCTATCGCGGCATGCTGGTCGAAGTGCCGCTGCAATTGTGCGCCATGGCGAACGCGCCGAGCGCCACCGCGCTGCGCGCTGCGCTTGCCGAGGCCTATGCCGGCAGCCGGCTGGTCTCGGTGCATCAGGACGGCGATCCCTCGCTGCTGACACTGGAGCGTTCCGCAGGCACCGACCGGCTGGAGTTGTTCGTCTTCGTCAATGAAGCGGCGGGCCAGGTGCGCCTGGTCGCGGCGCTCGACAATCTCGGCAAAGGCGCCGGCGGTGCCGCTGTCCAGAATCTCAACCTGGCGATCGGGCTCGACGAATATGCCGGGCTGCGGCTGTAGAGGGATCCAGCGATCTTGAAATGCTCGTTATTGCGAGCGGGGCGACCGATGCCGGGTTGCTTCGCCGCTTGTGCGCTTCGCAATGGCGATCGACTTTACCGGAGCTTGCCTTGATCGCGGCTTAGGCGCATTTTTCCCTGCCTTGGGCAACAAGGGGGGATATCATGAATGAAGCCGCCATCGTCGCGCCGACATGGTTCTGGATCGTTGTCGCCGTCTTCATCCTGTGGGGCCTGATGGGATGCTGGGCCTGCTATAGCCAGATGACGATCGCGCCCGAGAAGCTTGCAGCCCTTCCCGAAGCGCAACGCGATGCCTGGACCGCCCAGCCTGGCGTCATCAAGCTCGCTTATGTCGTTGCCGTCGGGGCCGGGCTTGCCGGGGCGGTGCTGCTCGCGATGCGCATGGATGTTGCGCGATGGGCGTTCGTCATATCGCTGGCCGCAGTGGTGCTTCAATTCGGCTGGTTCTTCGGCCCTTATCGCGGCGGCCAGAAGCTCGGCTGGGGATCTGCGGGTTTTCCGCTGTTCATCGTGGCGATGTGCGTGATCCAGATCTGGTTCACCTGCTTCGCCGCGGCGAAGGGCTGGATCGGCTGAACATCATCCGGCCCATCGACGATGGGGAGGAATATCACATTTCGCCCTTGGATCGGCGCAGCGCATACCATTTCTGCACATTGGCGTTGTGCTGGGCCAATGTCTCGGCGAAGACGTGGCCGCCGCTGCCGTCCGCCACGAAGTAGAGCGCCCGGCTTTGCTCGGGATCGAGCACCGCGGCAATGGATTCGGCGCCGGGGTTCGCGATCGGCCCTGCGGGAAGGCCGGCCATCGCATACGTATTGTAGCCGTTCATGGCATTCAGCTCGGAACGCAGGATGCGCCGGCCGAGCGGCTTCCCCTTCGTCACCGGATAGATGACGGTCGGATCGGCCTGCAGCTTCATCCCCGTGCGCAGGCGGTTGCCATAGACCGAGGCAACCATGCGGCGTTCGCCCGGCACGCCGGTTTCCTTCTCGACGATCGAGGCCAGGATGATCGCTTCACGCGGACTCGATACCGCGCTGGTCGGCTTGCGCGTCGCCCAGAGCGCAGCGAGCTTCTTGGTCATCGCATCCTGCATCCGCTTGAGCACCGCGGCGCGGGGCTCGCCGCGCTCGAAGCTGTAGGAATCGGGCAGCACCGACCCCTCGGGCGGAACCGGCACCGATCCGGTCAGCAGCTTCTCGGCCATCAGCTTTTCCTGGACCAGGATCGAAGGCATGCCCGGCGGCACGGTCACGAAACGCTGCAGCGTCTTGCCGCCCTGGAGCATCTTGAGCACGTCGGACGCGCTGGCGCCCTTGGGCACGCGATATTCGCCGGACTGGATCGGGGCATCGTCCCCGAACAGCTTGGCAAAGGTGAGGAACGTGTCCGCGGAACGGATCGCCCCGGCCTGCTCGAGCGTCCGCGCGGCGCCGGTCAGCGACGATCCGTCCTTGATGATCACGGTCAGATTCTGCTCGGCCGGCCCCGGGCCGCCCCAGCTGCGCAACAGGTAGAGCCCAGCCAGTGCGACCGCGATCGCGACGACGAGGCCGAGGCAGCCGGCCTTCTTCACCTTGTCAGACCGCCCGCATCACCAGGCTGGCGTTGGTCCCGCCAAAGCCGAAGCTGTTGTTGAGGATCGCCTTCACCCGACGCTCCTTCGCGACATGCGGCACCAGATCGACGCCTTCGCAGCCGTCGCTGGGATTGTCGAGATTGAGAGTCGGCGGCACGATCTGATCGCGCATCGCCAGGATGGCGAAGATCGATTCGACCGCACCCGCGCCACCGAGCAGATGGCCGATGGCCGATTTGGTCGAACTCATCGACAAGCCGGAAATATCGCTGCCGAACAGCCGCTTGACCGCCCCCAGCTCCAGCTCGTCGCCGAGCGGCGTCGAAGTGCCGTGCGCGTTGATATAGTCGATGTCGGACAGCGACAGGCCCGATTTGCGCATCGCCATCTCCATCGAGCGAAAGGCGCCCGAGCCCTCGGGATGCGGCGCCGTCACATGATAGGCGTCGCCCGACAGGCCGTAACCCAGCACTTCGGCATAGATTTTGGCGCCGCGCGCCTTGGCGTGCTCATATTCCTCGAGGCAGACGATGCCCGCGCCCTCGCCCATGACGAAACCGTCGCGTTCCTTGTCCCAGGGGCGGCTGGCCCGGGCCGGCTCGTCGTTGAAATTGGTCGACAAGGCACGCGCCTGCGCAAAGCCAGCGATACCCAGCGGGCACAGTGCACCCTCCGAACCGCCCGCCAGCATGATGTCCGCGTCGTCCATCGCGATCATCCGTGCCGCGTCACCGATGGCGTGCGCGCCGGTCGAGCAGGCGGTGACGACCGCATGATTGGGGCCCATCAGCCCATATTTGATCTGAACCTGACCGGTGATGAGGTTGATCAGGCGGCCATGGACGAAATGTGGGCTGACGCGGCGCGGCCCCTTTTCGTGCAGGACGATCGATTCTTCCTCGATGCCCGGAAGGCCGCCGATTCCCGATCCGATCGAACAGCCCGCGCGATAGCGCTGCGCCTCGGTCAGATCCGCAAGCCCCGCATCCTCATAGGCCTGGCCGGCGGCGTCGATGCCATAGATGATGAAGGGATCGACCTGACGCTGGACCTTGTGGTCGACGCGCTTGCCAGGATCGAAGCCATATTCATGGTCCGCAGGCTTCACTTCGCATGCAATGCGGCAGACATAATCGGTCGCGTCGAAACGCGTGATCTGTCCTGCGCCGGATTTACCCGCGATCAGGTTCCTCCAGACGGTTTCGACCTCCGCCCCGAGCGGCGTCACGAGGCCCAGTCCGGTTACGACGACGCGGCGCATAGTCTCACTCCGATAGAAATTCCAAAGCAAAACGGCTCCCCGGCCCTGATGAACCCGGGTCGGGAAGCCGCTTCTATATCCTTGGGCGGCCGAACGGCCAGCCGATCAGCCCTTGTTGGCGTCGATATAGGAGATCGCGTCCTTCACGGTCGAGATCTTCTCGGCCGCGTCATCGGGAATCTCGACACCGAATTCTTCCTCGAAGGCCATGACGAGCTCGACGATATCAAGGCTGTCCGCGCCCAGATCGTCGATGAAGCTCGCGTCTTCGGTCACCTTTTCGGCCTCGACGCCGAGATGTTCGACGACGATTTTCTTCACGCGGTCGGCGGTCTCGCTCATGAGGTCATCCTTTTCTTAATGGGTGTTCAGCTTCAGGACGCACCTAATGTGCCACTGCGCCGCTGGCAAGAGGGCCGCGGAGCAGCTTCACGGATCGCGCTAATTCGCAATGAATTTCGCACGATCGACTTCAGCCACCGCAAGCAAAGCCGCGAGAATGCCCAGATGCTCGCCATGCATTTCGGTTTCCACCTTCAAACCCGCCGCTGCGACGGCGCCCATATAGGCGGCGATCGTCGCATCGGGAATCGGATCCTGTTGAAAGCTGGCACGCATATCGTCGGGCAGAGCACGGAAAATGCGCGTCACCGTGACCGGGTCGAATCCGTCGCCGGCCAGTGCGCGTTCGGCACCCGGGACAGTGAGCGCTGCGATGACGTGGCCGATCGCCGCCTCGAACGCCACGTCGGACCAGCCATGTTTCTGTTTGCAGGCGGCTGCCTGCGCGGCGACGGCCTCGACCGCTTCATCTCCGGGCGGCCGTGCCGTCTCCGCGTCGATCGATTGAAACAGATCGTCGGAAAGCTGCCTGGGAATCGATGGATCGAGCCCGTCCGCAATGCAGCCCAGCGTTGCGGCGTCAGCGGCCAGCGCCGGCACGGGCGACAACAACAAGGCAGCCAGGGTCGCGCCGGCGAGCAACTTGATCCTCATCGCGCTTCCCTTCGATCGATCGCCCGGCTTGGGGGACGATCAGAGCATGGCCATCCCGCCATTGACGTGCAAGGTCTGGCCGGTGACGTAAGATGCCTCACGACTGGCCAGATAGACCACCGCCGCGCCGATATCGTCACCTTCGCCCAGCTTGCCCGCCGGAATCCGCCCGAGCAGCGCATCCTTCTGCGCTTCGGGCAGAACATCGGTCATCGCCGAGCGAATGAAGCCGGGCGCGACGCAATTGACGGTGACGTTGCGACTGGCCAGCTCCTGCGCCACCGCCTTGGACATGCCGACCAACCCGGCCTTCGACGCGGCATAATTGGCTTGCCCGGGATTGCCCGTCGCGCCGACGACCGAAGTGATCGAGACGATACGTCCGAATCGCGCCTTCATCATCGGTTTCGACGCGGCGCGGACGAGGCGGAATGCGGCCTCGAGATTGACGCGGATCACGGTTTCCCATTCCTCGTCCTTCATCCGCATGGTCAGGTTGTCACGAGTCACGCCGGCATTGTTGACCAGGATATCGAGCTGCCCCAGCGCTTCGACCGCGCGCGGCACGAGTCCGTCCACCGCCGCGCCATCCGAGAGATCGCAGGCGAGCGCGACATGATCGCCGCCGAGTTCGGCACGAAACGCCTCCAGCTTCTCCGCATTGGATCCCGAAAGCGCGAGCCGAGCGCCCTGCCCGGCCAGCGCCTTCGCCACCGCCGAGCCGATTCCGCCCGAAGCGCCAGTCACCAGCGCGGTCATTCCCGTCAGATCGAACATCTTCCGTTTTCCTTCCTGTCGCTCCAGCGAAAGCTGGAGCCCATATGATGCATTCGCCCGCACCGTAGATCGCATGGATGCCAGCTTTCGCTGGCATGACGTCGGTGGGAACGGCGACGCGCGAAACCTAAAGCGTCTTCAGCAGGGCCTCGATATCGTCCATCGACACCAGGCTCACCGCCTCCACGTCACCGACCGCGCTGCGCTTGACCATCGGGCCGAGCACCTTGCCGCCGAACTCGACGAACTGCGTGACGCCGGCAGCCTCCATCGCCACCACCGATTCGCGCCAGCGCACGCGGCCGGTCACCTGTTCGACCAGCAGGCCGCGAATGATATCGGCATCGGCCGCCGGCGCGGCGGTGACATTGGCATAGACCGGGACCAGCGGGGCGCGGATCGCGGCGACGGCAAGCGCCTCGGCCATCGCATCGGCGGCGGGCTGCATCAGCGGGCAGTGGAAAGGCGCGGACACAGGCAAGAGGATGCCCCGCTTGATGCCGTGATCCTTGACCAGCGCGACGGCGCGCTCGATCGCGCCCTTATGGCCTGAAATCACCACCTGTCCGGGATCATTGTCGTTGGCGACGGTGCAGACCTCACCCTCCGCGGCCGCATCGGCCAGCGCCTGGGCTTTTTCGATATCCGCGCCGAGCAAGGCCGCCATCGCGCCGATGCCCACCGGCACGGCGGCCTGCATCGCCTGTCCGCGCAGTTTGAGCAGCCGCGCGGTGGTCGCGACATCGAAGGCATCGGCCGCGCACAGCGCGCTATATTCGCCCAGGCTATGGCCGGCGACGAACTCCGCCTTGTCGGCCAGCCTGACTCCACCTTCCTTCTCGACCACGCGCAGCGTTGCGATCGCGTTCGCCATGATCGCCGGTTGGGCATTCTCGGTGAGCGTCAGCTGATCCTCGGGGCCCTCGGTCATCAGCCGGAACAGATTCTGCCCAAGCGCCTCATCGATTTCCTGGAACAGCTCGCGCGCGACGGGACTCGCATCGGCGAGTGCCTTGCCCATGCCGACCGCTTGGCTGCCCTGCCCCGGGAAAATGAAGGCCTTCATCGCAAATTTCGCTCCTGTTACAATTCGCGACACAAAATAATTTGGCGCGTAAAACCGGTTGCGGCAGGGACTAGAGAGAGGAATGACGGCACGCAAGCCGCATGAATTTCATTTCCCGTTCAGGCGGAAAACGGAGTCAATCCACGGGTGCGTAGCAAGCTGATCCTTTCACTGAGCCTCGCCCCGCTGATGGCGGGGTGTGCGGCCGGGCCCGATTACCGGCCGGCGGCTCCCACGCAATTGGGCGTTCCCGATGCCTATAGCCAGGGCGCCGGGCAACCGCTGTCGCCCGATGCGATGGCAAGCTGGTGGACGCAATTGGGCGATCCCACCCTCGATACGCTGGTCGAACGTGCGATCGCGGCCAATCTCGATCTTGCCCAGGCGACGGCACGATTGCGCCAGGCGCGCGAAGCGCTGGTGCAGGCACGCGCGGGGCTGCTCCCCACGCTCGATGCGTCGGCGGGAACGGGGCGCAACTTCAGCAGTCCGGGCACGGATCGCAGCAGTTTCTCGCTGGGCGGCGACGCTGCATGGGAGATCGACATTTTCGGCGGTATCGGCCGCTCGGTCGAAGCGGCGCGCGCCGATGCCGAAGGCGCCGGTTATGATCTCGCCAATGTCCGCGTCGCGATCGCCGCCGAGGTCGTCACCAATTATATCCAGGCCCGCCTGTCGCAGGAACAGCTGCGCATCGCGCGTGAAACGCTGACCAACGACTCCGAGAATCTCGATATCGCCGGGTGGCGCGTCCAGGCCGGGCTGGTCTCCTCGCTCGATCAGGAGCAGGCGCGGGCCCAGCGCGCGCGGACGGCAGCCTCGATCCCGAGCCTCGAGACCCAATATCGCGGCGCGCTCAACCGTATCGCGGTGCTGACCGGCGAAGCACCGGGTGCAGCCACCGCCTCGCTCGAGGCACCCGCACCGATCCCGTCCGCGCCCACCGACATCGCCACCGGCATCCCCGCCGATACCTTGCGTCAGCGGCCCGACGTCCGGTCCGCGGAACGCGCTCTGGCCTCTGCGACCGCGCGGATCGGCGTCGCGCAGGCGGACTTGCTGCCGTCGCTCAGGATCACCGGCAATATCGGCACCAGCGCTTTCTCGCTCGGCGGTCTCTTCGACACCGTCACCGGCGGCCTGTTCGCCAACATCGCCCAGTCGATCTTCGATGGCGGCCGGCGGCGTTCGGTGGTCCGTTCGCAGCAGGCAGCGGCCGACGCGGCCTTTGCCGGTTACAAGCAGACCGTCCTCACCTCGCTGGAGGATGTCGAGAATGGCGTGAACGCGCTCAATGCGTCGCGGATCCGCGCCGGCGAGTTCACGATCGCGCTCGACGCCGCCAGCAATTCGGCGATCCTGGCGCGCAGCCAGTATCGTGCCGGCCTGACCGATTTCCAGACGCTGCTGCAGACCGAGCAATCCCTGCTGTCGGCGCGCAACAGCATCGCCTCCAGCCGCGCCGACCAGGCGCTGGCGGTGGTCCAACTCTATCGCGCGCTCGGCGGCGGATGGCAAAGCATGGACGGAATTGCCCGATGAACGACACGACCAATGGCATTGGCAACACCGCCGGACTCGACGATTTCCTGGGCGTCCAGCCCGGCAAGCCATGGCGCAAATGGGCGGTGCGCGGCGGTGCCCTGGCACTGCTGGTCGTCCTGGTCCTGCTCGTCGCGCGCTGCTTCGGCGGCAGCGAAGAGCCGAACTATACCACCCGCGAGGTGCGCAAGGGCGACCTGACCGTCACCGTCTCCGCCACCGGCAATCTCAAGCCGATCAACCAGGTCGATGTCGGCTCCGAACAGTCGGGCCTGATCACCAACGTCTATGTCGACGTGAACGACCGCGTCACCAAGGGGCAGTTGCTCGCAATACTCGATCCGTCACGGCTGAACGATGCGGTGACGCAAAGCCGTTCGCAGCTTTCGGCCTCGCAGGCCGGGGTCGCGCAGGCACAGGCGCAGGAAGCGCTCGCGCGTGCCACGCTCGCTCGTCAGGAGGAAGTCTTCAGGCTGTCGGGCGGCAAGGTGCCGTCCAGGACCGAGCTCGACACCGCGCGCGCCAATTTCCGTCAGGCACAGGCCCAGATACGTTCGGCTCAGGCCCAGGTCGAAGTGTCGCGCGCGCAGCTTTCCTCCGCCCAGTTCAATCTCAGCCGGGCGCGGATCGTCTCCCCGGTCAACGGCGTAGTCCTGTCGCGCGATATCGAGCCGGGTCAGACGGTGGCGGCATCGTTTAACGCGCCCGTGCTGTTCACCATCGCCGAGAATCTCCAGCAGATGGAGGTCGAGGTTTCGGTCGACGAAGCCGATGTCGGCCAGGTCAAGGACGGCCAGGAAGCCACCTTCACCGTCGACGCATTTCCCGGCCGCCACTTCCCCGGCCGGATCACCCGCGTCAATGTGGGCTCCAATGCCGCGAGCAGCAGTTCATCATCGTCGTCGGCGGCTTCATCGAGCACCGGCACCGTCGTCGCCTATACAGCCGTCCTGTCGGTGCAGAATCCCGACGAGACGCTGCGGCCGGGCATGACCGCGACCGCGGACATCGTCACCAAGCAGCTCCAGAACGTCGTGCTCGTTCCCAATTCCGCGCTGCGCTTCAATCCGCAACAGGCCGGCGGCAGTCAGCGTGGCGGCATCACCAGCCAGATCGTTCCAGGGCCCCGCCGTTTCGGCAATCGCGCCACGCGCGAAGTGAGTTTCGGCGCAGGCAGCCGCCAGACCGTCTATGTGCTGGGTGACGACGGCAAGCCCAAGGCGATCAATGTCGTCATCGGCGACAGTGACGGCAACCGTACGGTCGTCACAGGCGGCGACCTCAAGGAGGGCATGAAAGTCATCACCGGCCAACTCGCGGCCGGCCAGCAGGCGCCCGAGACCGATCGCACCGATGAAAAGAGCGGTCAGCGCAATGGCGCCGGACAAGGCAAGGCAGACAACGCCGCGACGCCGGCGGCCAGCTCCGCCACGTCGGCGCCCAGCACGATCTCGCAGCGCGACAGTGGCGGCACCGTTGCCGCCGCGCCCGGCACGCCCCCGGTACAGGGCGGAGCCGCCGTTCCAGACGGCCAGCGCCTGCGCGACATGACGCCCGAGCAGCGTCGCGCCTTTCTGGACAGCCTGACGCCCGAACAACGCGAGGCATTCCGCAAAAAGCGGGAGGAACGCCGCCAGCAACGCGGGCAATCCGGTGGAGCGGCCGCGTCCGATGGAAAATGATCCGATCATTCGTCTGCGCGGGGTCACCAAGACCTATGGCAGCGGGCCGACCGCCTTTCAGGCGCTGAAGGGCGTCGATCTCGATATCCAGCGCGGCGATTTCGTCGCGGTCATGGGCCCGTCGGGATCGGGCAAGTCGACGACGATGAACATTCTCGGCTGCCTCGATGTGCCGAGCGGTGGATCGTTCGAGTTCAAGGGGCATCGCGTCGAAGCGCTCGACCGCGATCAGCGCGCGCTGCTCCGCCGCAAATATCTCGGCTTCGTCTTTCAAGGGTTCAATCTGCTGAGCCGCACCACAGCGCTCGAGAATGTCGAGCTGCCTTTGCTCTATCGCGGCGAGGACAAGAAGACGCGCTACGATTCAGGCATGGCTGCGCTCGACAAGGTCGGGCTGAAACCATGGTGGGACCATACTCCGGCCGAATTGTCGGGCGGACAGCAACAACGCGTCGCCATTGCGCGCGCGATCGTCACGCACCCGGACGTGCTGCTCGCCGACGAACCCACCGGAAATCTCGACAGCGAGCGCTCGGTCGAGATCATGGAATTGCTGACCGACCTCAATCGCAACAGCGGCATCACCGTGCTGATGGTCACGCACGAGCCCGATATGGCCGCTTTCGCGCGCACCATCGTCCATTTCAAGGATGGGTTGGTCGAGCGCACCGAAAAGGGGAAGCGGGCATGATCCTCGGCACCACCGTCACCCTCGCCTTTCGTGCGATCCTGCGCCACAAGCTGCGGTCTTTCCTGACGACGCTCGGCATCATCATCGGCGTGTCCGCGGTCGTCACCATGACCACGCTCGGCAATGGCGCGACCGCCGCGGTGCGCGAGCAGATCGCAAGTCTCGGCGCCAATATCCTCCAGCTTCGTCCCGGCCAGGGTTTCGGTCGTGGCGGCGGCGGGCCGCGACCGCCGGACTTCAAGCCCGAGGACGTCACCGCCATCGCCAACCAGATCACGGGTGTCCGTGCGGTCGCGCCGCAGGCGCAGAGTTCCGGCACCGCGATCTACGAAGGCAATAACTGGTCGACCACCGTCAACGGCACGACCGCATCCTATTTCGAGGCGCAGCAATGGCCGCTGGAATCGGGCCGGCTGTTCATGCCCGAGGAAGAGGAGGCTGGAAAACCGGTCTGCATCATCGGCAGCACGCTGCGCAAGAATCTGTTCAAGCAGGCCGACCCGGTCGGCCAGCGTTTCCGTATCAAGGGCGTGAGCTGCCAGGTGATCGGCGTGCTCGCGACGCGCGGTCAGGGCGGCTTCGGCCAGGATCAGGACGATGTGGCGGTGATGCCGATCAAGTTCGTCCAGCGCCGCTTCACCGGCAATCGCGACCTGGGGTTGATCATGGTCGCGGTCGACGATGCCTATGACTCGGCAGCGGTCCAGGCATCATTGGAAGGATTGATGCGTGAACGGCGTCGGATCAAACCCGGCGACCAGGACAATTTCAACGTGTTCGATACCAAACAGATCTCGGACACGCTGACCGGCACCACCACCATCCTGACCCAGATCGTGGCCGCCGTCGCCGCCATCTCGCTGCTCGTCGGCGGCATCGGCATCATGAATATCATGCTGGTCTCGGTGACCGAGCGGACGCGCGAGATCGGCATCCGCCTCGCCATCGGCGCGGTGGCGCGCGAAGTGCTGCTTCAGTTCCTGGTCGAGGCGATCGTGCTGTCGTGCCTGGGCGGGTTGATCGGCATATTCCTCGCGCTGATCGCTTCGATCACGATCGCGCCGCTGATGCAAGTTCCCTTCATTTTCGATGTGAAGATCAACCTGTTGGCCTTTCTCTTTTCTGCGGCGATAGGTGTGGTCTTCGGCTATTTTCCGGCGCGCCGCGCTGCTCAACTCAACCCCATCGATGCGCTGCGCCATGAATAGGCAAGCGATTCGCACCCGAAACGACCGGCGGCTGGAAACGGTCCGATTCGGGGCTTTGAGTGATTATTCAGTATTTTCAGGTGGATGGCTGATTTTTCGGTCCCGCTTCGGTACGCTTGATCGCGAAGGCCTCGCGGAAAAACTTGCGAAATTACATGGTTTTCGGCAAGATGATCGAAGTTAGCCGTTCGATGCTGTCCGATTGGCTCCGTGACATTCTACCCGGTTCTTCGGGTGGCCGGCCCTGTCGGGATGGGTCGGGCTTGACCGGCATGATTTAGGGGTTTGAGAATGATCCGATCAGAACTCGTCCAGCGGCTTGCCGGCGAAAATCCCGACCTTTCGATCAAGGATGTCGAGCGCATCGTCGACGTGTTCTTCGACGAAATCACCGCACGCCTGGCCGAAGGCGGTCGCGTCGAGCTGCGCGGCTTCGGTGCCTTTTCCACACGGTCGCGCACCGCGCGTGTCGGGCGCAACCCGCGTACCGGTGAATCGGTGGATGTCGACGCCAAACGCGTCCCCTATTTCAAGCCGGGCAAGGAAATGCGCGAGCGCCTGAACGTCTAGAGCTGGAGCGGATTAGTCCAGCGAGCTGATCCAACCCACGTCATGCCAGCGAACGCTGGCATCTATGCGCGATCTGGTCAGCAGACCCCAGCCTTCGCTGGGGTGACGCCTTGGTTCGGACTCTTTACTGCGCCCCTCAGTTCTTCAGCCGATACCCTGTCCGGAACATCCAGCCGACCACAGCCAGGCAGATCGCCAGGAACGCGAAGACCGCGATCAGGCTGACCTCGATCGCAACGTCACTCTTGCCGAAGAAGGTCCAGCGAAAGCCGCTGATCAGATAGACGACCGGATTGAACAGCGTCACCGTCCGCCACGCGGCGGGAAGCATGTCGATCGAATAGAAGGCGCCGCCGAGAAAGGTCATCGGCATCACCACCAGCATCGGCACGACCTGAAGCTGTTCGAAGCTCTGCGCCCAGATGCCGAGAATGAAGCCGAACAGGCAGAATGTGACCGCCATCAGCACCATGAACCCCACCATCGCCAGCGGATGCGCCACCTGCACGTCGACGAACAGATGCGCCGTCGCGAAGATGATCGTCGCGATCACCAGCGACTTGGTCGCCGCTGCGCCGACATAGGCGATCACCGTTTCGATCGCCGAGACCGGCGCCGACAGCAATTCGTAGATCGTGCCCGACCATTTGGGCATGTAGATGCCGAAACTGGCGTTGAAGATGCTCTCGGTGAACATCGTCAGCATCATCAGCCCGGGCACGATGAACGCGCCATAAGGCACGCCGCCGATCTCGGTCATCCGCGACCCAATCGCCGAGCCGAAGACGATGAAATAAAGCGAGGTGGTGATGACCGGCGTGATCAGGCTGGTGAGCACCGTCCGCCCGAAGCGCGCGACCTCGAACTTGTAGATCGCCCAGACGCTGTGCGCGTTGAACCCCATCACTTGCTCCCCGCCGTGTCGTCATGGACGAGGCTCACGAAAATCTCCTCGAGCGAGCTTTGCCGCGTGTTGAGATCCTTGAAGCCGATGCCGAGATCGCTCATCCGCCGCAGCAGCGACGGGATGCCCGTGCGCTCGTCATGCGTGTCGAACACATATTCGAGCTCATGGCCGTCGTCCTTGAGCTCCAGCGCCCAGTCGGACAGTTCGGCGGGCAACGCGGTCATCACCTCGGACAGGTTCAGGGTCAGCGTCTTCTTGCCGAGCTTCTTCATCAGCGCGCGCTTTTCCTCGACCAGGATCAGCTCGCCCTTGCTGATCACCCCCACCCGATCGGCCATTTCCTCGGCCTCCTCGATATAATGGGTGGTCAGGATGATGGTGACGCCCTTCTCGCGCAGCTCGTGGACGAGCCCCCACATATCGCGGCGCAGCTCGACATCGACGCCCGCCGTCGGCTCGTCGAGGAACAGGATCTCGGGCTCGTGGCTCAGCGCCTTGGCGATCATCACGCGGCGCTTCATGCCGCCCGACAATTCCATGATCTTCGACTTGCGCTTGTCCCACAGCGACAGGTCGCGCAGGATCTTCTCGATATAGGCCGGGTTCGGCGCCTTGCCGAACAGTCCGCGCGAGAAGCTGACCGTGGCCAGCACCGTCTCGAACGCGTCGGTATGCAATTCCTGCGGAACGAGACCGATCTTGGTTCTGGCCGCACGATAATCGCGGACAATATCGTGGCCGTCGGCGATCACGACGCCGGAGCTCGGCCGGACGATGCCGCAAACGATGTTGATCAAGGTGGTCTTGCCCGCGCCGTTCGGCCCGAGCAACGCGAAGATCTCACCCTTGCGAATCTCCAGGTCCACGCGCTTGAGCGCCTGGTGGCCGGATTTGTAGGTCTTGGTGAGATCCGAGATCGAAATGATCGGCTGCATCGGACGCTATCTAGGCGCTCCGCAGCGGCGCTGCAACGGCATGTGGCATATCGCAAGCAAGGTCGAACCCGTTGGGGGGCCAAGGCCGAACGCCCGCCCGCGCTTGTGCGAGGGAAGCCAAGGCGACGGACGTCGCCGCGGGCGCCCGAGGCGAAAACAAGCTGGTGCCCCCTCCCGGACTCGAACCGGGACGCCATCAGGCCCGGCATTTTAAGTGCCGTGCGTCTACCAATTTCGCCAAGGGGGCGCCGGCGGCTCTCATGGAGCGTCGAGCCGCTCAAGCGCAAGAGGGCAACACAGATTCACAGGCGTCATCGGGCATATGTGCTTTGCGCGAACAGCCGATGGGCGTAGGAAGGTGCATCGCCGCACCGACGGGCCCGCAGGCACGCGACGACCGAGAGACACGCCGCTCCCGCTTGCAAGCGGGAGACTTGCGTTGATCCACACCGATATCACATCACCGCCGCGCAGCCGGCCAGCCGGCGCCAATGACGGCGTAACGGCCGAACCGCAGGCCGCGCCATTCCTGTTGGAGCGCACCGAACCCGGCCGGTTGGCGGTTGAAGACAAGGTTTCTGCCGGTATAGCCGGCGACGGCGGATTGATCGGCCAATATCCCTGGAGATCCGTGCCGCTGCACGTATCGAACGATCTTTCACCACCCTATTTCGATATATTCCGCGCCCAGGAAGTGAATCTCACGACGGTCCTGCGAACCGGTGGGGACTGGCGCTGGCGCTTCTGTACCGCCAGTGGCGCCGTGCTGGCAGCAGGTGCCGGCTATCGCACCGAAAATGCCTGCGTCGCAGCGGTGGACGCATTGCGGCAGGCGGCGGGATCGGCGGAGATACGACGTCGCCCGCAAGGACCATCGCTACCGCGGGACGCCTGAGGCGCGCTCCATGCGGCAATCATCTTCCGGACGGACGCCAAAGCGCCCGCCCGGAAGGCTATGTTCGACCTGGCCCTGCGGCGTCGGAAACGCGCGCAAGGCCGATCGAAATCAGAGGGACTGGAGGTTGACGGCGGACTGCTTGCCGCGCTGATCGGCCTCGACGTCATAGCTGACGCGCTGGTCCTTGTTCAGCGTGCTCATACCCGCGCGCTCGACGGCGGAGATGTGGACGAAGCTGTCATTGCCGCCATCTTCGGGCTGGATAAAACCATAACCCTTGTCGGCATTGAAGAATTTTACGGTACCAATAGGCATATGTCTTCCCTTCAGGAAAATAGAAAGAAGCCTCGGAAAACTCTTTCCGAAGCGCCAGTAGCGTGAAAAGGAAGATTGAGCCCAAGGGGATAATTTTCCGTCGCAGGCGACGATAGCGTCGTCTTATATATCAGCGACATATTATTTTAGCAATGCTGGAAGGAGCGCGGATTTATTTCCGCGCTTCGAAGCGAGCCGATGCATATTTCTCGCCAGATCGTATCATATCGGATAGGATGACATATCGCCGGTCTTCGGATGCAAGCGCCCGGCGGCAGAGAGACCAAAGTGCTCCCGCTTGCGATCAAGGGTAACCACCCGTGTCGCCTGAAGACGAAAACGAGGATCTTGCCCAAGCCGCGCCCAGCCCGGCAAACGCGACGTCCGACGCAAGCGATGCGCCAGATCCCGCTGCGCGAATGAAGCTGGTGATCGCCTATCGCGGTCGAAAGATCGAAATGGGGCCGGACACGGATTTCGAGCGGATCCGCGGATATCGCGAAAGTCAGGCAAGCCACCCCCTGCATCTGCCAGACGATGGCGGATCGCCAAGCACCTGATTCGCAATCTCTGCGGCCCCCGCGGCGATCGCCATGGATGAAATCGGCGGCCCCATTCGTTGACGGAGCGTGTCGATGTTTGGCACGGTTCGAACAAAGGTAGCGTATCATGAGGCATTCAGCCGTGGGATGGCCCCGCGTCGATGGCGATGGCGGCGCCAAGATCCTCGTTGGCATCCGCCTCGAGCGGGAACTCATCGACGCACTGGATGACTGGATCGCGCGTGAAGGCGTCGCGATCACCCGGCAGGAAGCCATCCGGCGAATGATCGTCAGCCGCCTAGGCTGACCGGCGCGAGCGCCCCCCATCCGCCATTTGCCGCGATGGCGGGGTTACGGTAACCCGGTGGCTGCAACCAAACGGCCCACAGGTGATCCAGCGGTGACAGTTCATGCGTAGTCGCGCCCGGATTCATAAGCATCTCCCCGGAAGATCTTGTCTGCTGTGCGCGCGAAAGCCGATCGACTGATGACGCGTGTCCGAATCATCCACGGGATCATCGCAGCGTCCCTCGCCATATTGCTTGCGGGTTGCTGGAATCAGGGCGAGCTCGACGGGCCCGTCCGCGTGAGCGTTATTGGCCCCGCCCCCGAACTCAAGCTCATCGGGCGCGACGAGGCCAAACCGCCCCAGGCGGTGCTGCTGCTCGCAGTGGCGCAAGGGCTGGTCGCGCTCGATGCCTCAGGCCGGATCGAACCGGGGCTGGCGCAGCGCTGGATCGTTTCGGATGACGGGCTGAGCTATATATTCCGCCTGCGTCGTGCCGAATGGCGCTCGGGCCGTCCCGTCGTCGCAGAGGAACTGGCACACAGCCTGCGCGCCGCGGTAAATCCGGGCGAAGGCAACCGTTTCGCACCCTATTTCAGCGCGGTGGACGAGATCGTCGCGGTCACGCCGGAAATCCTGGAGATTCGGCTCAGCCGCCCGCGCCCCCATTTTCTCGATCTGCTGACCCAGCCCGAAATGGGCTTTCTGGCCCGCAAGCATGGCACCGGGCCGTATCGCATCGCGAACCAGAGCCATGGCGCGATCGCGCTTACGCCGATCGCCGATCCCGATTTCCCCGAAGAGCAACAAGCGCGCTATCCCGTCGCATTGCGCGCCGAACGCGCCGCGCGCGCGCTGGCGCGCTATGGCCGCGGGCAAGCCGATCTTGTGCTCGGCGGGACCTTCGCCGATCTCGCGGTCGCGCGCGCGCTCGATCCGCCGGCGACGCAACTGCGCTTCGATCCGGCCCGCGGCCTGTTCGGGCTGGCGGTGACGAGCGAGAAAGGCTTTCTGGCGAGCGCCGAAAATCGCAGCGCCATCGCCATGGCGATCGACCGTGACGCGCTGGTCGCGGCCTTTTCCGTACCGGGCTGGCGGCCGATGCTTTCCATCGTTCCGGACCGGCTGGAAATGCGCGCCGGCCCCGCACTGCCCGAATGGGCGGCAATGGCGATGCCCGAACGCATTGCGCTTGCACGCGCACGGGTCGCCGCATGGCGGGGCAATAATGCGGAATTTCCACGATTGCGTATCGCACTGCCCGATGGACCGGGCGCACGATTGCTGTTCACGCGGATCGCCATCGATCTCGGCCGCATCGGCATCATCGCGCAGCGCGTATCGGTCGATGCTCCTGCCGATCTGCGCCTGATCGACTCGGTCGCGCCCAATGACAGCGCAACCTGGTATCTCACCCGCCTGTCCTGCGAGATCGGCCTGCCCTGCGGCGAGACCGGCAGCGCGGCGCTTGCGGCCTCACGCGCGGCACCGACGCTGGCGGAACGCGCCGCCAGACTCGCGGAGGCGGATGCCGCCTATGCCGTAAACGCGCCCTTCATCCCGCTCGCGTCACCGTTGCGCTGGTCGCTCGTGCGTCCGTCGCTGCGCGGCTTCCGCACCAACAACCGTGCCGCCCATCCGCTGCACCACCTGTTGAAGCATTGAGCGCCGTCCCCATATCGAGCGTTGCAGGAGAGGAGCATCGCATGCGCGTTTCGCCCGATCAGTTCGAACGTATCGCCCAGGGATTGCCGCAACTGGGCCGCGACCCCGCCGCGATCCGGCAGCGTGTCGAGGCAATGGAAGCGGTGCTCGAACGCGTTTTCGTCATTCCCGGCATCAACCGCCCGGTCGGGCTCGACTCGATCGTCGGGCTGGTGCCGGTCGTCGGCGACATAGTGACCGCGGCGATGGGCGCCTGGATTGTCTGGGAAGCGCGCAATCTGGGCATGTCCAAGCTTCAGATCACGCGGATGGCGGCCAATGTCGGCATCGATACATTGCTCGGCGCCATCCCCGTCGCGGGCGATCTGTTCGACTTCCTCTTCCGCTCGAACACGAAAAACCTGCGGATCATCAAGCGGCATCTCGACAAGCATCATCCCGCGACGGTGACGATCGAAGGGTAAAGCTGCCCCTATGTCGCGGCGCATTCACGGCGGCGCAGCGCTAGCCCGAAAACGAGCAGGATGAGCGCGGCGAAGATCGGCGGCACCGCGACCACCATGAACACTTCGCCGACGGGCCTGCCCGCCGCCATCAGCGCACCGCCCGCGGTTGGCCCCACGATCGAGCCGATACGCCCCACCGCCAGCGCGGTGCCGATCCCGGTCGACCGCAGATCGGTGGGATAGAGGTTCGTCGTGAAGGCGCTCAGTCCGGTCTGCGTTCCGATCGTGCAAAAGCCGGCGACAAAGGCGATCGGCAGGATCAGCGTGGCGACCGCGCCCGACGCACCGAGCGCGACGATCGCAGCCGCGCCGACGATATAGGCGACCGCCAGCACGGCATATGGCGCGAATTGATCGATCATCCGGCCCAGCACGACACCACCGACCGCACCACCAAGGTTGAGAGCAATCGCCGCCGTTATGGCCATGTCGATTGGCAGCCCCCGCTCCTTCACGATCAACGGCAGCCAGCTCATCAGGAAATAGATGATGAGCAGGCTCATGAAGAACACCGCCCATAACAGCGACGTGCTCAACGCGCGTCCGTCGCGGAAAAGCGCGGCGAACCCCGAATGCGACACGACCGGCTCGTCCGCGACAAAACGCGTTCCAGGCGCTACGCCACCGGGACGGATCGCGTCCATCACCCGTCGCAACGCGTGTTCTTCGGTATCGCTCCGCAGCAGGAAGCGAGGCGATTCCGGAAGCAGCCACAGCAATATCGGCACCAACAGCAATGGAGCGGCCCCGCCCGCGATGAAAACCGCCTCCCAGCCGAAATCACCGATCAGCCGGATGCTCAGAAACCCGCCAAGCACTGCGCCCAATGGGAAGCCGCCAAAGGCAATGGCGATCATCATCGACCGCACACGGCGCGGCGCGAATTCCGATGTCATGGCCATGATGTTCGGAATCGCGCCGCCCAGCCCCAGGCCCGCCAGAAAGCGCAATGTCAGCAAGGTCCACCAATCCTGGGCAAAGGCGGTCGCCAGTGTCAGCGCGCCGAAGATGGCGGTGCTCAGGATGATCGTCTTACGCCGCCCGATCCGGTCTGAAAGCCGGCTGAGAACCAGTTGACCGATCATCAATCCGGCAAGAGCGGCGCTGAAGACGGGACCAAAAGTCCTGCCGTCGATCCCCCAATCGGACGCGATCACCGGTACGACGAAGGCGATCGACTGGGTGTCGAAGCCGTCGAGCATCGCGACCAGTGCGCAGAGCAGGAAAACCCGGATCTGCAGGGCACCGATCGGGGCGGCATCGATGGCCTCGACCACGTCGAGGGTGGATGGTGTGCCGGTCGTCATTTCGCTTCGGCTCCGGGCTTGGCCAGCAATTCGGCAAGCGCAATTGGCTGCCCATCGCGAATGACCGTGTCGACTTTGAGCAGGTCGCGGATATCGGCGAGCGGATCGCCGTCGATCACCACCAGATCGGCGAGCTTGCCCGGTTCGATCGTGCCGAGCTGCGCATCGGCGCCCAGGATGCGCGCGCCCTCGATGGTTGCCGAGCGCAGCGCCTTTTCCGCGCCATAGGCCTCGGCAAGATGCATGACCTCCGCGATCTCGCCAAAACCATAGCTGACTGTGCCGCCGTCGGTGCCGGCGCCGATGACGACGCCCCGATCGCTGAAGGTCTTGAGTGTCGCCAGCTCGTCGCGCGCAGCCTCCGCCGCGCGATCGCCATGCGCCTTTTCGAAATAGGCCATCGCGCGCTTATAGGCCGCGATATAGCGCGGCGGGAAAGCCTTGAGCTGAGGCAGGTCGAGCAGCCCGGGCAGCTTGCGCATCTGATAGGTGAAGCTGGTTCCAGGCAGTCGCCCGCCCGATGTCGGGCTGATATACATGCCCGACGATGTCATGAGCTTCACGACATCGTCATAGGCGCGATTGTGCATCGAGATGCGATCAGCGAACTGCATACGATCGCGCGTGCCCATATGTTCGATCGCATCGACGCCGAAGGTCGCGGCGGGATAGAGCTCATGCGAGGCGACCATCAGACCGTTGCGATGCGAGAAATCGACGATGCGGCGCTGCACTTCGTGCGTCATCGTCTCATAGGTCTTGATGAAATCGTAATCGAGCGTCAGCGCGCGCTGCAATTCCATGTCGAGCTGCGCGTCGGGCCCGACGCCGATATTCATCCAGTAATAGAGCCGGTCGCCCTCCAGGATCACCGAATAGAATTGGCGCGGGCCGAGGCGACGGCCGCTGGCCCAGGCCTCGCGCCGTTCCAGCGCCTCATAGGGTTCCGCCCCCGGCTCGCGGACCGAGGTGACGCCGAACGACAGCCAGGTCCGTCCAGGCCCCTCCCCGTCGCTGACGAAATGATGGACATGCGTCTGGATCAGGCCAGGAATGACGGTCTTGCCCACCGCGTCGACGATGCGTGCGCCCGGCCAATCGGCGCGGCGCGGCACGATCTCGGTGATCCGGTTGTCGTCGATCACGATATCGACATCGCGGCGATACCCCGCGCTGACCGCGTCGAACACGCGCCCGGCCTGGATGACGGTGCGCTGCGCCTCCGCCTTCCGGCTCCAGCTCAGCTCGAACGGGATATTCTCGATCGCGCCGTCGACGAGCGAGATGCGTTTGAACGCGGTGCCGTCGAGATAGACGATCGATCGAGAATCCCCGCTCCAGCTGGGATAGCTGGCATAGTCGCGCGTCAGTTGCACCGGCGCCTCGACCATGTCGCCGCGCGCGTCGACCGCGACCGTCCACAACACGCCCTGGTGCAGATAGGCGATCCTGCCGCCATCGGGCGACCAGGCGGGTGCGGTCTGGCTACGCGCCGAGACCGACCGGTTCTTGTCGGGCGTCGAGAAGCGCGTCGCACCGGTCGCGACGTCGATCGTCATGAACTGGTTGTAGCCCTTGCGGAATCTCTTGCCCGGCGTGCGCAGCGCCAGCGTGACGATCGCCTTGCCGTCGGGCGACCAGGTCGGCGTGGAAGGCAGGAACAGGCCGTCATGGACCTTGCGCAGCGCACCCGTCGCTGCATCGACGATGTGAAGCCGCGCGGCATGCCAGTCATTGGCATCGCGCATGAACACCGCGATGCTCCTGCCGTCCGGGGACCAGACGGGCTGCATCAGATCGTCCGAGGTTTCGGTGAGCCGGCGTTCCTTGCCCGTCGCGACATCGCGCAGATAGAGATCAGTCGTCCCGACGCCGCGGCGATCGGACAGATAGGCGATCGTCCGGCCGTCAGGCGACCAGGCGGGATCGACGTCGAGATAGGCGTCGTCGGTCAGCTTGCGGGGTTTGGGATTGCCGATATCGAGCTGCCACAGATCGCCGAGCGCGGTGAAGAGGATCGCCTTGCCGTCGGGCGACACGCGCGGACGCATGATGCCTTTCACCGCCCGCGGTCCCGTCGAGCTCAGATCGAAACGGCGCTTGGGATAGTCGGGCCGCGACACCACGTCGAAGCGCGCGCGGAAGGGCACGGCCGAGGCATCGCCGCCGATACGGCGAATCTTGATCCGCCCGTCGGCAGCGTAAGCGAGCCGATCGCCGTCCAGCCAGGAGGCCCCGGTCGGAAACAGGTCCTCACGAGCATCGTCACCGCGTACGACCGCACCGGTCGCGACATCGACGATCTGGAGCGCGCTTTCGGCGCGATCCTCATTGTAGCGATTGATGGCGATGCGCGCGCCATCGCCGCTCCAGCGCGGCAAGGCGAGATCGTCGCCCTCGACCGTCAGCAGCGTGCGTGCCTGGCCATCGGTCTCGACCACCAGGCTCTGCCCGCGGCCGGCAGCGGCGATATAGGCTATGCTGCGGCCATCGGGCGAGGCATCGGGATAATATTCCTCGCGCGCGGGATCGCTCGACGCCGGGCTGTATTTGGCGATAACACCGGTCGCCACATCGACGCGCCAGATGTCGAAGCCGTCGGCGCGATCCGATCCGAACAGGATCGCGCGGCCGTCGGCGCTCCAGCGCGGCTCGCGATCGTCGCTGGTGCCGAAAGTGAGCTGGCGCTGATCGCTGCCGTCGGGGCGGCTGATCCAGATATGCCAGCCGCCGTCACGATAATATTGATAGGCGAGCCATTTGCCGTCGGGCGACCAGGCGGCGAAGCGCGCCTCGTCCATCACCGGCGTGATCGGCCGGGCGGTGCCCCCCTTGAACGGCAGCACCCAGATCCGCCCCTGCAGGTCGAGCGCGATCGCCGAACGATCGGGCGACGCCGCGACCGCGAAATTGGTGCCTTCGCGGGCTTCGAACGAAACCGGCTTTGCCAGTGCGGGGCACGCCGCCATCGCGATCAGGCTCGGCAGCAGCAGCTTGAATGTCTTGCGCATCATCGCCCCCTTCAGCGCGGTCCGGCCAGCAGCCGGTCGAGTGTGTAGAGTTCCCCGTCCCGAACGACGGCGGAGACGTTGACGAGATCGGTGATGCGGGCGAGCGGATCGCCCGACAGGATCACCATGTCCGCCAGCTTGCCCGGCTCGATCGAGCCGAGCAGATCCTCGACATGGTTGAGTTTCGCGGATTCGATCGTCGCCTGGCGGATCGCCTGCGCCGGTGTCAGCCCGGCATCGACATAATAGCAAAGCTCTCCGAACACGCCGAAGCCGATATTGTAAAAAGCGGTATCGGTGCCCGTCGGGATCGGCACGCCTGCGGCGATCAGCGTGCGAAGCGCGCCCGTCGAACCCGCGAGCAGCTTCGGATCGAAGGTCGACTTGCCCGGTACGACCGCGCCCGCGATCTGCGGCGAATTGCGGAAACGTTCGGGCAGCAGCCGCATCTGCGGCAGATCGAGCATCGAGCGCCCCGCCTGCTGCAGATAATAGCCGCCGGTGCGCATCGAACCGCCGATCGCGGTCGGCACCACCGCCATGCCCGACTGGGCGTAGATCTGCGCGACGTCCTTGTAGATGTTACCGAGCGCCGACTGCCGGTCGCCGATCGATGCACGGTCGCGCGCGCCGAGATGCTCGACCGCGTCGACGCCGAAGCGGGCCGCCGGATAGGCGTCGTGCGAGGTGACCGGAATGCCCAGCCCATGCGCGAATTCGATGGTGCGCTTGAGGAACGGCGCGTCGAGCTGCTCATAGGTCTTGATGAAATCGACATCGAAGCGCGCCGCGCGATCGAGCTCCAGTTCCAGCGCGGCGGGCGAGCGCACCGGGAAGGACATGGGATAATAGACCCGCCCGCCCTCGATCAGCCCGGTGGTGAACAGCCGCGGCCCGACGCGGCGCCCGCTTGCCCAGGCTTCCTTGGACTCGCGCCCCTCGCTCGGCTCGGTGCCGGGCTCGCGGATCGCGGTAATGCCGTAGGACAGAGCGACGCGGCCGGTGATCTCGCCGTTGATGATGAAATTATGGATGTGATTCTCGAACAGACCGGGGATCACCGTCTTGTCCGAGGCATCGACGATCTCGGCATCGTCCCAGCGTTCGCGGCGCGGGACGATCTCCTTGATGACATTGTCTTCGACAAGGATATCGACATCGGTGCGATAACCGCTCGCGACCGCATCGAACAGACGTCCGGCGCGGATCACCTTGCGCCCCTTGGCGCGACGCGGCGCCCAGTTCAGCGTCAACGGAATCTCTTCGATCGATCCGTCGTCGATGTTCAGGCGCCTGAGCTTGTCGACCGATGCAAAAACGATCGATCTCGAATCCCCGGTCCAGCTCGGATAATCGGCGACATCGCCGGTCAATCGCCGCGGCGTGCCGATGAAGCCGCCATCGGGCGACGTCGCGACCGACCATAGCGTCCCGTCCTCGACGAAGGCGGCCTGGCGACCGTCGGGCGACCAGGTGATGCCGTTCGCCGAACGGATGCCGAGCGCGACGCCCGGTGTGGGGCTGACGAAACGCGCGGGCGAACCGTCGAGCGGCACCATGCGGACCTCGTTCAGCCCCTTGCGATAGCGCTTGGAAATATAGTCGAGCGCGACCGAGGCGATCGCGCTGCCATCGGGCAGCCAGCGCGGCCCGCTGGGCTTGAATTGCGGATCGTCGAGCTTGCGCAAGCCATGCGTCGCGAGATCAAGGACGTGGAGCGTGTTGGCGTGCCAGTCGCCATGATTGAGCATGGTCACCGCCAGGCTCTTGCCGTCGGGGGAGAAGGCGGGCGCGGTCAGGCTTTCGGCGGTGTCGCTCACCCGCTCCTCGCGACCCGTCTTCATGTCGCGCACATAGACGTCCATCGTGCCCGTGCCGCGCCGGTCGGACGCGAAAGCGAGCTTGCTTCCGTCGGGCGACCAGGCCGGGTCGATATCGACCCAGGGATCGTCGGTCAGTTTTTCGGGCTCGGCCTTGCCGATGGTGAGCAGCCAGATATCGCCCAACGCGACAAAGGCGATCTGGCGGCCATCGGGCGAGACCACCGGCGCCATGATACCCTTGGCCGGCTGCGCCGCCGCCGACCGGAGATCCTGGCGCTTGAAGCGATAGGGCGCCGGGCGCTCGACCGTGAATTGCGCGGTGAAGGGAATGTCGCGCGCCCGCGCATCTCGGCGGAGGCGGATCTTGCCGTCGGCGGTATAGAAGAGCTGCCCGTCCGGCGCCCATTGCGGCCGGCCGACGAACACGTCCTCGCGCAAAGCGCTGCCGCGCGCCACCTTGCCCGTCGCCGGATCGACGAGGTTGAGCACGCTCAGGCCGGCATCGCGCCCCTCGTAGATCTCGCGATATTCGACATAGGCGAGCCGGTCGCCCGCGGCGTTCCAGTTCGGGCCGACCAGTTCGTCCTTCGACGACAGGATCACCCTATCTTCGCCATTCTCGTGCACGACCAGGCTGCGGCCGTCCTTGCCGGCGGACACGAATGCCAGCCGCCCGCTTTTCGAGATGGCGGGGAAATATTCCTCGGCGGGCGATGTCGTCACCTGTTCGGGCGCACCGCCGTCCAGACCGACCCGCCAGATATCGAAATTGCCCGCACGATCGGAGCTGAACAAGATCGAACGGCCGTCCGGCGCCCAGACGGGCTCGCGATCGTCGGCGGCGCCGTTGGTGAGCTGGCGCAGACCGGTGCCGTCGCGGGCCATCACGAAGATCCGCCATTGCCCTGCGGAGAAATGCTGGAAGGCGATCCAGCGACCGTCGGGCGACCAGGCGGGCAGTCGCGCCTCGTCCGGAAGAGTGACGGCCAGGCGCGCCGCACCGCCGGCGGCGGGCAGGATGCGCAGCTCGCCCTGCAGATCGATGACGATATCCTTGCCGTCCGGCGACAGCGCCGCCGCGAAGTTCGTGCCTTCGTCGACCGAGAATTGCCGCGTTTCAGCCGATGCGGGGCTTCCCGCCAGCGCCGTCACGCTCATCGACAGAGCGAGCCACTTTTTCACTTGCACCCTCCACAACCCGTTTCTTTTCATATGGCCGGGCGCAGGACGCGCCCGGCCGGGTCCGCATCGCTCAGTAGCGGAACCGCAGCGTCGCACCGTAGGTACGTGGCGGCTGGAACTGCGCATAGCCGTCGAGCGGCGGGACTTCGGAGATGGTGTTGATGTTCAGCCGGTCGGTGACGTTCTTGCCCCACAGTTCGAGCGACCATTTGTCGTCGGGCGTGGAGAAGGACAGCCCCAGATCCAGATTCTTCAGATTGGGGATCTGGTCGACCGGGGAATTGAGGATCGAGGAATAGAAGTTGGAGCTGTAGGTATATTCGGCACGCCCGGTGATCCGCACCTTGTCCCGCACATCGACCGAATAGGATGTGCCGATCGAGAATTTATGCTTGGGCGCACGCGGCAGGCGATTGCCGCGCAGGTTCGCCGTGCCGCTGATCAGTTCCTTGATGTTGGAATCGGTATAGGCATAGGTGCCGTAGAGGTTCCAACCCTCGACCGGAACAGCGTTGATCTCCAGCTCCGCGCCTTTGGTCACGACCTTGCCGGCATTGCCGGTGACGCCGAAGGGTGGGAAATTGGGATCGACCTGGCGGATCACCGTGACCTGCAGGTCGGTATAGTCGGTGTAGAAGAGCGAAGCGTTGAAGCGCAGCCTGCGATCGAGCCATTCGCTCTTGAGGCCGACTTCGTAATTCCAGGCGAATTCCGGATCGAAAGGCTCCATCGCGCTCAGCCGCTCGACTTCGGTGTCGCTGAAGCCGCCGCTCTTGAAACCGCGCGAGACCGAGGCGTAGATGAACTTGGTCGGCGTCGCCTGGAAATTGACCGAGAAAGCTGGCGTGAGCGCGCTCCACGCCGCCCGGCCGGGCGCGGTGAAGCCGGGCACGATCACACCGCCGCTGCGATAGGGGGTGTAGTTGTTGCCGCCGGCGACGACGACATGGTCCTTTTCGTCGCGGCTCCAGCGCAGGCCGCCGCGCAACTTCAGGCGATCGGTCACTTCCCAGGCGAGATTGGCGAAGGCCGCATAGGAATCGGTGGTGTTGCTGGCATCGAAGCGACGGCGGCCCTGCGAATTGAAGCGCAGGAAACGATAGTCGGTGATGTTGGTCGTATCGACCTTCTCGTGGAAATAGTAGATGCCGAACACCGAACTCAGCCGGTCCGAAATATCGCTGGCAAGCCGAAGCTCCTGCGAGAATTGCTTCGAATCGGTGTCATCCTCCTGGATGAACAATGTGTGGTGATATTGATTGCGGTTGGGATCGGTCAGTTCAGCGACGAACAGTCCGGTGGTGTTGGCGCGCGTGCGCAGCTTCGATTCGCGATAGGCGGTGATCGACGCGATCTCGCCCATCGGGGAATCGAACCGCGCATTGAGGCTGACGCCGCCGTTGCGGATCCGGTTGAAGCCGTCATCGGTGTAATTGCGCCCGCGCCGGGGATCGGCATTGGCCTTGCCGATAGAATTCGGCCCCTCGCGCAGCAGATGCCACCAATTCCCGGTTCCGGTCAGCTTCGAATAATCAGCGTTCAACTGGATATCGACGCCCTCGCCCGGCTGGAAACGCAACGCGGCCCGGACCGCATTGGAATGCTCGGTCTCGATGTCCCTGCCGGTGGTTTCGTTGAAGGCGTAACCGCCATGATTGCGTGACGAGAAGGAAAGCTTGGCGGCGACCCCCTCCGACAGCGGACCGCTGACCGCGAAGCTGCTGTCGATCTTGTCGTAATTGCCGACGGTCAGCGCGGCCTGGGCGCGGAATGTGTCGTCGGGCTTGCGTGTGAAATAGGACAGTGCACCGCCGACGACGTTGCGGCCGAACAAGGTGCCCTGCGGCCCGCGCAGGATCTCGACGCGATCGATATCGACGAAGTCGGTGCTCGTCATCGACGGGCGGCCCATATAGACCTCATCGACGAAGACGCCGACCGCCGCATCACGCGCCGAGCCCGCCGCCGTTCCGCCGATGCCGCGGATGAAATAGCGCGGCTGGCCGGGCGAGAAGGTGTCGACGTTCAGGCTGGGGGTGCGCGCCGCCAGATCCTTGACGTTTTCGATGTTGGATCGGGTGAGGCTGTCGCCAGTGAAAGCCGTCAGCGACAGCGGTACGGTCTGCAGATTGTCCCGCGTCTTCTGCGCCGTGACGACAATCTCCTCAAGCCCGCCAGTCTCTTCGGCGGGCTGCGGCTCCGTCTGTGCAACCGCCGGAACCGTCAGGCCGGACGCCGCCAACAGGCCGAATATGATTCTGCTACCGTTTTTCACCGCTAGTCTCCCTTATCCCCGTGGTTTCTTGTTTGAAATGGAGGGAGCGATTCCTCCCCCAAGGCCCAGCAGGCGGCGCGCCGTAGCGCAGTCCGCCAGATGGCTGCCCATGTCCTCGACGATCCGCCGCGCCTTGATGACCAGCGCGGCGTTCGACGGAGCGAGGACTCCCCGATCGAGATACACGGTGTCTTCGAGGCCGATGCGGGCGTGCCCGCCGGCAAGCACCGATTGCGCGACCATCGGAAATGCCGCGCGGCCGATACCAAACGCTGCCCAGAGCGATCCCGCCGGAAGCAATCCCGATGCATAGAGTGCGGTCTGAGCACTCGGCTGGAAACCGTAGCGCACGCCCGTCACGATCGAACACAAAGGCGCGGGATCGAGCGTCCCGTCCTTGATGAGATCGTGCAGCAGCGCGATGTCGCCCGAATCGAACAACTCGATCTCCGGCTTCACGCCGGCTGCGCGAATGACCGCCGCCATCCGCCGGACATTGCCGGGCGTGTTGATCACCACTGCCGCACCCGAATTCATCGTGTTGAGATCGAGCGTGCAGATGTCTGGGCGCAGCAGCGCGACATGTTCGACACGCGCCTCCGGCGGCAACAGGGTGGTACCTGCCGCGGCGACGTGGGGCTCGTCCTGCGACGGGACGAAGCGGCCGCCCGGCCCCGTCGTCAGGTTGATGATCAGCTCGGGTCGGGCATCGCGGATGCGATCGACCACCTCGCGATAATGGGCGATCTCCATCGACGGCATCCCCGTTTCGGGGTGGCGGACATGGATATGAGCGACGGCAGCCCCGGCATTGGCGGCTTCGATGGCGGACTGCGCAATCTGCGCAGGCGTGACCGGAAGATGTGGTGTCTGTTCGGGTGTCGTCAGATTGCCCGTGATCGCGCAAGTCAGCACGACGGGATTGTTGATCGGGAACATCCAGCTCCCTCCTACAGCGCCCGCCCGCCATCGACCTGGACGATATGCCCGGTCGAGTAACGGAGGTGGGTGGCACAGGCGAGGATCGCGTCGGCAATGTCGTGCGGGGTGGCGATGCGGCCGAGCGGCGTGCTCGCTTCCACCCGCGCGTTGAAATCGGCGCCGCGCCCCGGCACGAACGCGGTGTCGACGACGCCCGGCGAAACCGCGAGCACGCGGACCTCGGGCGCGAGCGCGCGCGCCAGCGCCTTAGTCATGACGTCGATCCCCGCCTTGGCCGCGCAATAGGCGATGTTCGATCCGACCGCTGTGAACGCGGCAATCGAGGACAGCGAAACGACCAGGCCGTCGCCCGATGCCTTGAGCAGAGGCGCGAAGGCGCGGATCGTGGCGAACTGGGCGCGCCAGTTCACGCGGAATATCTCGTCGATCAGCGCGTCGTCGAGCGCCTCGAGGTCGGCATGGACGACGGGCTTCGTGAAACCTGCGGCGTTGATCAGGATGCTCACATCCTCACAATCGATTGCAACAGCATCCCGCAATCGGGTGAGCGAGGCGTGATCGAGAATATCGGCGGTGGCGATGCCATGTCCCGTGCCGGACAATGCAGCCAATGTCGCCTGCATCCGGGCGCGATCCGCTTCGCCCTCGCGATCGACGAGCACGATGCGGGCGCCGGCATCGGCGAGCACTGCGGCGGTCGCGGCGCCGATCGCGCCATTGCCGCCGATGATCACCGCCGTCCTGCCCTGAAGTCCGTTCGCCATCAGATCGCCCTCAATCGATCGGGGGATGCGGAAGCCGCGATTCCCCCGCATGCATGGTGAATGTCCGCTTCAGACTGAAGCGTGCCCCCTCTTCGTCCCCGGACCGTTCGTAAGTGCCGACCAGATTGTCGTTCACGCCGAAAACCACGTCGCTGCCCAGATGCTCGTCGTCCTGGACGAAGATCTGCGTGATCAGCGTCCTGTATCCCGGCTTCCAGGCGAGGAAATGGATGTGTGCCGGGCGAAACGGGTGACGGCCCTGAAGTTCGAGCAACCGGCCGACCGGCCCATGGGTCGGCACCGGATATCCGGCGGGCATGATGCTCTCGAACACGAAGACGCCATCGTCATCGGTGCGGAACTTGCCGCGCAGATTCATCTCCGCCTGCGCCGCATCCTGATTCTCGTAGAGTCCGCAGGGAGAAGCCTGCCACACATCGACTTCGACATCAGCGATCGGCGCGCCATCCGGATCGACGATCCGCCCGGCGACGAGGAGTGGGTGGCCGGGCGTCAGCGATCGCACGATCGAGCCGCCATTGGACGTTACTGGTGAGTTCATCCGCCAGAACGGGCCCAGCAGAGCTTCGTCGCTCCCCCGCCCTTCCTCGCCATCACAGGCGAGCGTGGTCAGGCCGAAGACGTCGGCCAGCAGGATTGCCTCATTATGGGTGGCGGTCGTCGCCTGGCCTACGGCGTTGAGGAAGGCGAGCCCGATATCGAGCTCTTCACGCGTCAGGCCGGTCTCGCGAACGAAATCGTGCAGATGCAATGTGATCGCTTCGGAGATATGACGGAGACGCGCATCGCCAGTTCCCGCGAGCGAACGCAGCACTGCATCGGTGACGGCGTGTGGCTGCGATTCGCCCTGATCCAATTCAATCTGGTCGGGCAATGCCCCGCCTCCCTTGCTCAGGCCCCGCCTCCTGCGGGTGTCACGTAATTTTCTTATCATCGAGCACCGTCATTCGACCGAATGGCACATGACGCTGGAACGCCTCGAACAAGAATGACTTTACAATCGATTGCAGAAGATGCAAACGAAAAATGCAAAATGCACTTTAGCCGGTGCTGGAATGTGGAGCGAATATAGCACCACGCGCCGAAATCTGGCTGAAATTCGAGGGTTGCGCGACCTTTGTGCAGAACCGAACCGACAGAAGGAGACGATTTTTATGACAACCGATTGCAGCCAGTCGCGCAGGCTGCGCCTTCTGAGCAAGGCGGAAACGGTCGAGGGCCTGTCTCCGGTGATCGAGAACGGTGCGCCGCAGCGCGACAGCGAAAGCCAGATCATCATCGAGGTGGCTTGCGCGGCGGTCAATCCCAGCGACGTGAAGGCGGCGATCGGCATGATGCCCTATGCCGTATGGCCGCGCACGCCGGGGCGCGATTTCGCGGGTCGGATCGTCGATGGCCCACGCGAGCTGATCGGCGCAGAGGTCTGGGGATCAAGCGGCGATCTCGGCATCCGCCGCGACGGATCGCATGCCACGCACCTGGTCCTCGACGGCGACTGCATCGCCCGCAAGCCCGAGAATATCTCGCTGATCGAGGCGGGCGCCACCGGCGTGCCCTTCGTCACCGCCTGGGAGGGATTGAAACGCGCCGGCCTGCCTGTGCGCGGGGAGGCCGTGGTGATTCTGGGCGCCAATGGCAAGGTCGGCCAGGCCGCGATGCAGATGGTGACGATGCTTGGCGCACGCGCGATCGGCGTCACGCGACGCGACGAAACCTATGTCGGCCACGCCAATGCCGAAGTCGAGATGATCGATTCGAGCGCCGCCGATGTCGGCGCCGCGATCCGCGACCTGACCGATGGACAGGGCGCATCGCTGATCTACAACACGGTCGGCAGCCCCTATATGCAGGCCGCCGCCGACGGGCTTGCGCGTCGTGGGCGTCAGATCCTGATCGGTACGATCGATCGCGTCGTCCCCTTCGACATCCTGCAATTCTATCGTGGCCAGCATCAGTATCTGGGGATCGACACGCTCGCGCTCGACACCCGCGCGACCGTGGCCTGCCTGACCGAACTGGCGCCGCATTTCGAATCCGGTGCGCTTCGCCCCTTCGCGGTGAAGCCGGACGGCATGCACAGCCTGGAGGAAGCAGCGATCGCCTATGCCAAGGTGATGCGTTCGGATCGCGAGCGCGTGGTGATCGTGCCGCGATGAGTGGTGTGATGCACGTGACGCGTTTCGCCGAGGCGCGGGAATATCAGGCGCCTGGCCATGTCGCGATGCATTGCCTGCGCATCCAGGGCAAGGATGCGGGGCCGTCGCGCGCTATGTGGTTCGCCATTTCGATCATCGAACCGGGCGGCGGCATTGCCGCCAGCACATCGCCGCTGGAAAAAGTCTATGTCGTGCTCGAAGGCAGTGTGGAAATGACCAGCCAGGGGGAAAAAGTGACGCTCGATCGATGGGATTCCTGCCGGATCGCGCCGGGCACGGACCGCGCCGTCGTCAATCGTTCGGCCCTGCCCGCGACGATTCTGCTGGCGATGGAAAATAACGCCGCCGCGGAGCGCATCGCATGACCCGACTCGACGTCGTGATCTTCGCCGGCGCCTCCAACTGGCCCTTGTGGATCGCGCAACAGCACGGCCTGTTCGCGGCGCAAGGGCTCGACGTCCGGCTGTCGGTCACACCCGGATCGGCGCAAATGGCGCGCGACCTGTTCGACAGCACCGCGCAGATCGCGCTGACCGCGTTCGACAATGTCATCGCCTATGCCGAGGGACATGGCGCGGCGTCCCTGTCTGAAGCGCCCGATTTCTTCGCCTTTGCGGGCTTCGACAACGGCCTGCTCAGTCTGGTCGGCGCACCGGGTTTCGACAGTATCGAGGCGCTGCGCGATCAGACCATCGCGGTCGACGCACTGACCACAGGCTTCGCCTTCGTATTGCGCGCACTGCTGGCCGATGCGGGGCTGGGCATGGGCGATTATCGCCTGGAGGCGGTGGGCGGCGGCGCGCAACGGCTGGACGCGCTGATCGCGAAGCGGCAGGCCGCGACATTGCTCAACGGCCCGCTCGACATGATCGCGGCCGAAGCGGGATGCATTCCGCTTCGGCGCGCGCGCGATGTCATCGGCCCCTATCAGGGAATCGTCGGCGCCGCACGGCGCGGCTGGGCGCAGGCCAACCGGACGGTGCTGGCGGCGTTCATCCGCGCCATGCATGATGCGCTGGCCTGGCTCGCCAATCCGGCGAACCGCGCGGATGCAGTGCGACTGCTGCGAGAGAACATGCCCCGGCTCGATGCGCGGCTCGCGGACAGGGCCTATGAGCTGCTGATCCACTCGCCCGATGCGCTGACACGCTCGCTGGAGATCGATCGCGCGGGCGCCGAAGCGGTGCTCGATCTGCGCAGGCGGCATGGCGGACAGGCGATCGCGGCGGCCGATGCGACGGCCTTTATCGACGAAACGATCCGCGATTCGGTCTTGAATTAAGGTCGATCAACTACCCTTGTATCGTCGTTGCGAGGGGTGAAGCCCCGCGGCAATCCAATGTTGCGGCGCCATCTGGATTGCCGCGCTTCGCTCGCAATGACGAGTGCTGCAAATCGGACGGATTAAATCTAACCCACCTTGCGCCGCAGGCGCGGTGGGGCCGTCGATCCACGGACGATCAGCGTGGGTGCGAGTACCACGTTGCGCGTCGAACTTTCGCCGCCGGTGAGTTGCTGCAACAGCAGGTCGGCGGCGGCGCGGCCGATTTCGCGATGGCTGATCCGCACGGTGGTGAGCGGCGGCGCGACCATGTCGACCAAAGGCATATCGTTATGCCCCACGATCGAGAGATCGCCCGGCACCGACAGGCCGCGTTCCGCCGCGACATCATAGGCGCCCAGCGCCAGCAGATCGTTCGCAGCGACGATCGCGGTAATGTCGGGCGCCGCATCGAGCAGCCGGCGCGCGGCCTTCGCGCCTTCCTCACGATTATAGGCGCCTGCGGGCTCACACGGGTAAGCGCCGACGGGCAGGCCGTGCACTTCCAGCGCATCGTAGAAGCCCTTGCGCCGCAGAAAGCCCGTCGAAACCCCCTCCGGACCCGCGAGATGGCCGATCCGCGCATGGCCCAGTTCAACAAGGTGATCGACCGCCAATTGCATGCCCAGCGTATCGTCGGACACCACTGCGGAGATGCGCCGGCGTTCCTCCGCACGGTTCACAAGCACCGCCGGCAGATTCTGATCGAGGCAGAAATCGACGACGGGATCGTCGCGGCTGACGGTCGCGAGGATGAAGCCGTCGATGCGCCGCGCGACGAGCTGGTTCGCGAGTTCCAGGTGCCGCGCCGGATTGGTGCCGACATCGGCGACGACGATCGAATAGCCGTCCGACGCCAGCCGGTCGCTCGCGCCGCTCAGGATCGGCGAGAAAACGGTGTTGGCGATATCGGGCACGAGCGCGCCGATCAGATGCGAGCGCCCCGTCCGCAGACCGGCGGCGAGCAGATTGGGCCGATACCCCAGCGCACTGGCGGTCGCCAGGACGCGTTCCACCACATCAGGCACCACCATAGAACGCGTGGCGGGATTGAGCGCCCGCGAGACTGTCGACGCGTGGACACCCGCGGCCTCCGCGACCTGCTTCAGGGTGATTGCGCGGACCTGCCCCGTCCTTTTCGCCATCCCATAACCTCCCGCCAGCGTCCGGCGGATCACCGCGACGCCGCACTTTCCCGAATAACGATGTTTTTGAACATTGACAGACTCCATGCTTCTCTGCAATCGATTGCGAGAACGGACTCGAGCGAGTCCCAAGCCATAGTTGCGAGTGGAGAACACGGATGGAGAAGAGCTTTGTGCGCGGGACGTGGCAAAAGACACGGGCCTTCTCGCCAGCGGTGATCACGCGGGGCGGCACCACGATCTGGCTGGCCGGCCATACCGGGCAAAAGGACGATGCCGGAAAGCCGCTGGCGGGCGATTTCGACGCGCAGGTCCACCAGACCTTCCGCAATCTCGAAGCGACGCTCGCCGAGGCGGGCGGAACGCTCAACGATATCGTGACGATGACGGTGTTCCTTGTCGATGTGCGCCATACGACGCGCATGACGGAATTGCGCACCGAGATATTCGGCAGCGACTTTCCCGCCAGCGCCGCGATCACCGTCACCGGCTTCGCCGATCCGGCGATGCTGATCGAGATCCAGGCGGTCGCGGTGATCGACACCGATCGCTGAGCGCCGGTGAACAGGAAAGGATGATCGGATGAAGCTGCGCCCTCTTCTCGCCCTGGCATCGTGCCTGGTTTCCACCGCCTCGATCGCGAGCGGCCCGCCCCAGCCGGTCGATCCGGCGACCTATGGCATGGATCCGGCGACAGGCCGCTTCATCCACCCCGAAGCCGCGCCGTCCACCACCTATGCCGGCCCCAATCCGGTGAAGGGCAGCCTCGATCATCTCGAGCAGAAGGACTACATCAGGAACATGAAGGTGTTGGGGCATTGGGACATCATCGTCCGCCCCGGCCACACCTGGCAGCACTTCGTCGACATGAACGGCCGGCGCTACATGTTCCATTATTACCGGCAATATGTGCGCGTCTACGACGTCACCGATCCGACGAACCTGAAGACCGTGTTCAACAAGGAATATAAGGACGGTTCGTGGTTCGGCGCCGCGTCGATCGCGTACAACAAGAAGCTCGGCAAATGGATCATGATCCAGACCTTCGAGGTGCCGCGTTCGAAGGGCGGCCTCGACGACAAGAAATACAGCGATCCCAGCGTCATCAACCATGTGCTCGAGGCACCTGGTTTGCGCGGCTTCCGCGTCTATGAACTGAAAAGCCCGACCGAATGGGTGCTGCTGGCCGAACGCAGCATGGACGTGCTCAATCCCTCGGCCACCGTGCAACAGGGCGGCGGCGGTTACGACGTGCCCAATTATGACGGCGGCAAATACGCCTATATGCTGGGCGCGCCGGACAACACCTTCACGCATATGGAGTTTTCCAACCAGCTCTATTCGCCGGCGCAGATGATCTACGACATGGAAGATCCGGCGAACCCCAGGCTGGTCTCGACCTGGTGGGTGCCGGGCCAGCGGCTGGGCGAGGAAGAGGCCTATCGCAAATGGCCATCGGCGGGCGACCAGACCTCCTGGACCGGCGGCCGCCTGCCGATGGAAGTGCCCGTGTCCCCCGAAAAGGGCGGCAGATACGCCTATACCGCGATGGGCAGCCTGGGATTCTATGTCCTCGACATCGCCGATCCCGCACATCCGAAGACGGTGAGTTCATTGCAACTCGCCAAGGGCGCGGGCGGCGTCGAGGGCGATCATGTCGATGCCTCACGCGTCACCCGGCGCGGTATCGTGCTGACCGGCGGCTATCCGATGAACGAGGATTGCTACGAGCCGTGGAAGGATGTCAGCATCATCGACGTCAAGGATCCGGCACATCCCAAGGTGCTGAGCGTGCTGCCACGCCCGATGCCGCCCAAGGACGCGCCCTATAAGGATTTCTGCCTGCGCCGCGGCAAGTTCGGCCCGAAACGGGCATCCCCCTCCTATTCGCCGGGCCAGCCCGACGCCAATATCGCCATCTATCCCTATTTCAACGCAGGCGTGCAGGTGTTCGATATCTCCGACGCGACCAAGCCGAAGAATGTCGGCTATTATGTGCCGCCGATGGGCGGCAAGTTCGGCGATCTCAACTCGTACAACTCGCCGGTCGAGAGCATCCATGTCGAGTGGGACCGCAAGCTGATCTGGGCGTTCACCACTGCCGGCATCTACCTGCTGTCGTCCGATGCGCTCGGCAAGCCCAGCCTGAAGGCCCCCGCCCCCAATGCCGTGAGGGAATGAACCATGTCAGCCAGCATCCCCCTGGACGGATTGCCCGCCGATGCCGTGCTCAGCCGCCTCAAGCTGCGTCACCTCGACCTGCTCGTCGAGATTGCCGCGCGCGGCAGCATCATGCACGCGGCGACGGCGCTCAATCTTGCCCAGCCGGCCGCAACGAGGATCGTCCGTGCACTCGAGGCCGGTCTTCGCCAGCCGCTGTTCCGGCGGATATCGCGCGGCGTCGTTCCGACACTGTACGGCGAGGTGGTGATCCGGCGCGCAAAGCGGATCATCGGGGAGGTTCGCCATACGAGCGAGGAACTGGATGCGCTGGGCGAAGGCCTGTCGGGCCGCATCGCAATCGGCACATTGCTCGCGGCCGCACCCGACCTGCTTCCCCACAGCATCGTTGCGCTTAAACGCGAACGGCCGGGGATCAGCATTTCGCTTGTCGAGGAAACCAGCGAGAGGCTGATGCCGATGCTGCGCCTCGGCGATCTCGACCTTGTCGTCGGCCGGCTTCCCGAACACGGCCCCGACGAGAGGCTTGCGCAGAAGCAACTCTACAGCGAGCCCATTTCGATCATGGTCCGGCGCGATCATCCGTTGGCGGCCCAGGCCACGGTCGGGCTGGCGGATCTCCAGACCCAGCAATGGATCATGCCCCCGGCCGAAACCCAGCTGCGCCGACAGATCGAACAGTGTTTTCTCGACGCGCATCTCGCGCTTCCCGAGCGGGCCGTGGAATCGATCTCGATTCTCGCCAATTTCTCCATCCTCAAGACGACGGATATGGTGGCGGCGCTTCCTTATGGCGTGATCGACACCCAGCCCGAACTGGTTCGCCTGCCGATCGATTTCTCCATCGGCTCCGGCGCGATCGGCGTCACCTGGCGCCTGGACGCGGAGCACGCACCCGCCGTCAGCTACTTCCTCGATGTGCTCGAGCGTGTCGCCCGGCAACGCTGGGGCAGCTGACGATCCGATGCCGGCAGGGGGAATACAGCCCTATGCCGACGCGAAATCGAGCCCGATATCCGCCGCCGGCGCCGATTGGGTCAGCCGGCCGACCGAGATATAGGTGACGCCGGTCTCCGCGATCGCACGGATGGTTTCCAGCTTCACACCGCCCGACGCCTCGGTCGGCACCCGGCCACCGACCAGGCGCACGGCGCCGCGCAATGTCGGCGGATCCATATTGTCGAGCAGCAGATGCGTCGCACCTGCCGCAAGCGCCGGCTCGATCTGATCGACCCGGTCGACCTCGACGATGATCCGCTGAATACCGGCATCGACGGCCCGGCGCACTGCTTCCCCTACCCCGCCTGCGACTGCGACGTGATTGTCCTTGATCATCGCTGCGTCCCACAGGCCCATGCGATGGTTCTGCGCGCCGCCCATGCGTGTCGCGTATTTTTCGAGCACGCGCAGGCCCGGAATGGTCTTGCGCGTGTCGAGCAGGATCGCACCGGTGCCAGCGATCGCATCGACATAGCGACGTGTCAGCGTGGCGATGCCGGTCAGATGTTGCACGGTGTTGAGGGCCGCGCGTTCGGCGGTGAGCATCGCGCGGGCACGGCCGTTGAGACGTAACAGATCGGTGCCGGCCGACACGCGATCGCCGTCCTTCGCCAGCACCTCGATCGCCATATCGGGATCCAGCGTGCGGAAAAACGCTTCGGCGATGCCAAGCCCCGCCACCGTCACGGCCTCGCGACTGTCCATCACGCCATCGAATACCGCATCGGCCGGGATCACGGCGGCGGAAGTGATGTCCCCGGCATCGCCGAGATCTTCGGCCAGTGTAGCGTCGACAAAGCCTTCGAGGTCGAAGCCGTCAATATCGGATACGGATACCATCAAATTCACTCCGGTCGGGCTGTCGCCACTCGGCCCGAAAGCCAAAAATCCCCCGTCACGACGGCACCCGGCTTAATCTCGCTTCTGATCGAGCGCGGATCGATGACGACGTCTATGGTGATTCCCCCGTAGGTTCGCAGGAGCGCCCACCAAAAATGGCCCGTGGTCGCGCCATTGCTGCGCAATTCGGCCTTCAACACGGTTCCGGCAAGGGCCGCATAAGCCGTTGGTCCCTCATCCGCCATACCGCCCTGCTCGCGTAGAAAACTTCCGATCGGGATAAAGAAATCCGGCGCGAACTGTACCTTTACCGCCCGTTTCCGCTGAGCCCGGACATAAGCGGCCTCGTCCTCGTGGATTTCGGGTTCATAGGCGAACCCGCTGAGGTTGACGGTGAGTTTTTCACCGGGCTTCAGGCGGTCGAACTGACCGGGGTCCGCGAGATCGAACACCATCGGCACCTTGTCCGGCCCGAGACGAGCAGACACGCGATACTCATAGGGCGCGTAGCCAGGTTCTGGCACGGCCGCATCGATCTCGACCGCGGCCCGACCTTCGCCGGCAAAAGCCGGATTGGCCGTGACGATCTCAGCCGTGCCATCGGCGTGACGTTTCAATCCGATCCACAGTTCTGCACCCGATGCATCCTTGATGATGCAAAGCTCCTGCGTCTCGCCCAATGGCGATATGCGGCAGGTATCGAGCGATTTTTCGAGCGATTTCTGAAACCTGTCGCCGGACGCGATGTCCAGCTCGAAACCGATCATCGAAAAATGACTGACATCGGCTAACGGCATATTGCGTGCCCTTCAGCCGACATTTCGCCAAGTTCGGGCGGCTTCAATCCCCCGTCACCTTTGCCGGCCCGAGGTCGCCCATGCCGACGGTCGCGCTCGCCATTTCGAGCATGCGATCGAGCGATTTCTTCGCGGCGACGCGCAGATCCTCGTCCAGCTCGATGCGCGGCTGCAGGTCGCGGAGCGCTACGTAGAGCTTCTCCATCGTGTTGAGCGCCATATAGGGACAGATGTTGCAGTTGCAGTTCCCGTCCGCGCCCGGTGCGCCGATGAAGGTCTTTTCCGGAACCGCCTTTTCCATCTGGTGGATGATATGCGGTTCGGTCGCGACGATCAGCGTGTCGCCCGCCATGGTCTTGGCATATTCCAGGATGCCGCTGGTCGATCCGACATAATCGGCGTGATCGAGCACATGCGGCGGGCATTCGGGATGCGCCGCGACGGGCGCGCCGGGATTCTGCGCCTTGAGCTTCAGCAATTCGCTTTCACTGAAGGCTTCGTGGACGATGCACACGCCGGGCCACAGCACCATGTCACGACCGGCCTTGCGCGTGAGATAGCCGCCGAGATGCCGGTCGGGACCGAAGATGATCTTCTGGTCCTTGGGGATCTGGCTCAGGATCTTTTCCGCCGACGAACTGGTGACGATGATGTCGGACAGCGCCTTCACCGCCGCCGAGCAATTGATGTAGGTGAGCGCGATATGATCGGGATGGGCCTCGCGGAACGCCCTGAACGTCTCGGGCGGGCACGAATCCTCGAGACTGCAACCGGCCTCCATATCGGGCAGGATGACGATCTTCTGCGGGCTGAGGATCTTCGCGGTCTCCGCCATGAAGCGCACCCCGCAAAAGGCGATCACATCGGCATCGGTTTCAGCGGCCTTGCGCGACAGTTCCAGCGAATCGCCGACGAAGTCGGCCAGGTCCTGGATCTCGGGCTTCTGATAATAATGCGCCAGGATGACGGCGTTGCGCTCCTTGCGCAGCCGATCGATCTCCCCGCGCAGGTCGAGTCCTGCCAAGCTTCCCCCGATTCCACCGCGTGCGTCCATGTCGTTCGTGTCCCTCAACTCGTACGTCGCCCCTGCGAAAGCAGGGATTCTGCAGCCCTTAATGCTCCAACACCGGAAGAAGAAGCGAGATTCCCGCTTTCGCAGGAATGACGCGTCAAACGACCAGTTCCCAGGCCTCACCCGCCTCGCGGACCACCCCACGGTCGCGCATGTCGATCAGATGCGCCAGCACGGAGCGACCGGCAGCGGGGTAAAGCCGTTCGTCGATCCCCTTGTACATATGCTGGACCATCACCGGGATCTCTCCCGTACCGGCCGTGAGCAGCCGCAATATCTGCCCCTCGCGCTGCTTGCGGTGCCCGATCAGGCCACGGACGAAGCGCTGGGGACGTTCGACCGGCTCGCCATGGGCCGGATAATAAACGACGTCGTCGCGCTCCATCAGCAAAGCCAGGCTCTTCATATAGGCCGCCATGTCGCCATCGGGCGGCGAGACCACACTGGTCGACCAGCCCATGACGTGGTCGCCGGTGAAGAGTGCTTTCTCCTGCGGCAGCGCGAGGCAGAGATGGTTCGAGGTGTGCCCCGGCGTGGCGACCGCGGTCAGCGCCCAGTCCGCACCCGAAACGCTTTCGCCGTCGCCAAGCACGCGGTCGGGCGCATAGCTGCGGTCGAACGCGGCATCGGCGCGTGGGCCGCTATCGTCGAGCACCAGCGGCGCACAGCCGATCACGGGCGCTCCAGTCGCCGCACGCAAGGGGGCGGCCGCCGGACTATGGTCGCGATGGGTATGCGTACAGCAGATCGCGATCACCCGCTCATTGGCGACGGCACCCAGAATCGCTTCGATGTGCGCCGGATCGTCCGGGCCGGGATCGATCACCGCGACCTCGCCCGCGCCGACCACATAGGTCTGGGTGCCGCTATAGGTGAACGGGCTGGGGTTGCGCGCCAGGATGCGCCGCACCAGCGGAGTCAGCCGCATCGTCTGGCCGGTGGGAAAATCGTCCATGCCCCCATGTGGCAGCTTCGCCGCACGAAACAAGATCGGGCGGAGCCGCATATCCGCGGCACCGCCCGATTCCCTCCCCGAGACGGGATTTATTTGCTGGCGCCACCGGCCTTGAGCTGTTCGATCTGCCGATCGAGCGAGGCGATCACTTTTTCACGTTGCGCATCGCTCAGCATCTTCTCTCCGCCAATCTCGGTGCGCGCCTTTTCGAGCGCGGCGATCAACGTGCCGTCGTCCGGCGCGCAGACGACGATCCGGCTCTTACGCGCCTTGCCGCCGGCATCGGGCGTGTCGTCATTTTCGACCTGAGCGCGCTTGCCTTTGCAATGTTCGGCCTGCGCCAGCATCGCCTTTTCGCGGACGGCGTCGACATCGACCTCCGACGTGCTGCCGTCGCGCTTGTGGATGACGATCTTTTTGACCTGCCCCGCTTCCGGCGTCTCGCCATCGGTATGCGGGTGCGCCTGCACCATGGCAGTCGAGATCGCGGCGGCGGCGCCGCAAATCAGCATCTTGGCAATCATCCTCATGCGCTTTCCTCCCTGCGCTCGCTTCAATCCATATCCTCGATCGAATCCTTCAGCCGCTCGATCTCGGCATCGAGCCCTTCGAGCGCTTCACGCAACCGGTCGCGCTCGATCCGGCGTGCTTCGACCAGACTCTTACGGGCCTGCATCATCGCGTCGATCTGCAGCTTGCGCACTTCGACATCGCTGATCCCCTTGCCGCAGAAAGTGACGCTGCGGCGTTCGTTGCGGGTGTCGTCCGCGATCGCGATCATCGCCCCGCTCTTGCCGTTGCAGGCCGTCGCCTTGTGCGTGGTCGTGACGGCAAGCCGAACCAGTTCCGCCCGGTGCTGCATCGCGTCGGCCGCGGCGATGCGCATGGCCATCCCGTTATCGTCGAAACTCATGGCGACCGCGGGCACCGGCGGAACCGGAGGCACTGGCGGGATTGGAGGAATGGCCGGGATCGCGGGAATTGCCGGAATTGCGGCCATGGCCGGAGCCGATGGCGGCGCAGGCGGAAGCGGCGCATCGACATGGGTGAGTGCCGCCGGCCGCGCAGGCGGAATCGGCGGGATTGGCGCAACAACATGTTCGATGTCCGCAAGGCCGTTCACGCCAGTCGTGACGGCCGCGACGACCGGCTCGATCATGCGTGCCTGCATCTTGTCGCGGATACCCGCAGTGGTCTCGGCGGCGATACCGCCGGATGCGGTCAGCGCCAGGCCGCCGCTCACGAGCGCGACCGCGAGAGCCCGGCCGCTGATACTGCGTTCCCGCACATCGCGCATCATGCGCAAACGTGTCTTGAGCTGATCGCGCGGATTGAGCGAACAGGCTGCGACGGGCGTCCGCGAACAGGCGGACTTCACCAGCGCCGTGGCATAGCTGCACCGCTCGTCCACCGTCGCGCCATCGAGCACGACGGCATCGCAGGCCAGTTCCTGGTCGGCGCGGAAGGCGCGCCAGGCCCGCCATGCGATCGGATTGAACCAGTGGAGCGACAACATGCCCAGCGCGACCATGTTGATCGACAGGTCGCCACGGCGATGATGGACCGCTTCGTGCGTCATCGCCAGCCGAAGCTCCTCCGCATTGTAGCGGGTACGATAGTCATGGGGCAGCACGATGGTCGGCAAAAGCACGCCTGCGGCGAACGGACCCTCGACCAGCCTGCTGGCACAGACTTCGATCCCGTTGCTGTCCATTTCAGGCAGGTCGATCGAGTCGCGCAGCGCGGACCGAACGAACCGATGATAGGCGATCAGATGCCAGGCCATCATCAGCATCGCGCCGCCCAGCCATATGCCGAGCAACAGCACCGGCCAGTCGATCGACGGCACCACCGGGCTCGCCGCAATGGCGGGCTGGAAAGCCGACAGATCGATCGTCGGCAGATCGGCGACCGACAATCGGGCGAGGCCGGGAATCTGCTCGATCGGCGCTGGGCCGAAACTGTCCGGAAGCGGCGGCAACACCATGCGCAACGCCGGCAACAGCCACAGAAGATAGGCGATCCGCGGGCCGAACAGGGCGGCGACGCGTGCGCGGACCAGAAGGACGACGACCATCAGCGCAGTCGTCGCGACGAGCGTTTCGAGGATCCAGCCGCTCATGATCGCAGCGCCTTCAACAGGGTTTCGATCTCCACGATGTCATCGTCGCTCAGTTCGTCGCGTTCGGCGAGGTGCGCGACGAGCGCGGCGCCGCGGCCACCGAACAACCGATCCACCAGACGCCGCGATTCGTTGGAGACATAATCTTCGCGGGCGACCGCGGGCCGGTAGAGGTAGCGGCGGCCATCCTCTTCATGGATGAGCACGCCCTTGGCGAGCAACCGCGACAGCATCGTCTTGACGGTGCGGTCGCTCCAGCCGCGCGCGGGATCGATCCGCTCATGGACCTCGGTCGCCGTCAACGGAGACTCCTCCCAGAGCACCTCCATCACGGCATGTTCCGCTTCGCTGATCCGCTCGCTCATTTGTTAGCCCCCTTCCGGCTGACTACAGGCGTAATCTCTTTACGACTACAGTTGTAGTCATGCAACCGCTGAACGCTGGATGAACGATTGATCGGCGCATATTCGAGCGCAAACAGCGCCAGAAATGTCGGGATTTCTTACAAATGACACATATGGTTAATTTCCACGAACCATCGTGTCGCAGCAATTCCGCCGACTGGCGCATCTGGCACGCACCCTGCTTGGTTATATGCGTTCCCAACACGGTCTCCTGCCGTGTCGCTTCAGAGCGGGGGCGGCACCTCCCTGGTCTCGTGTCGCCCCCGCTC